>CAZXJW010000176.1:0-7003 GCA_964641005.1 uncultured Rhodocyclaceae bacterium | reverse complement strand
AACATGGTCAGCGCGATGATCACGCCGAACACCAGGAAGGTGAGGAAGCGGAACTGCTCGGGAACCGCGCCGCCCGTGACGATGGCATGGGCCGGCGAGGCGGCGAGGGCGGATGCGCCCAGCGAGGCCGTGGCGAGGACGCGCTTCACTTGGCACCTCCCATGGAACCGGCGCTGCGGACGATCTCTTCGGTCATCCGGTCGAACTCGGAGTTGGCTCGCTTCGAGTAGATGAAGGCGATGCCCCACGCGACGACGAACTCGGACAGCGCGAACAGGATGCCCACGTTCACGGGCCCCCACACCTTGGTCTTGAACACCGCCGGGAAGTAGGCTGCGCCGATGGGCAGCAGGAAGTAATAGACGATCGAGAGGACCATCAGGCCCCAGAGGAAGCGGCTCTTCTTGCCGTGGAGTTCCCGGAACCGCGGGTCCTTGTCGATGGCGACCCAGTCCATAGCCTGTCTGGCCATTTTTTCTGTCTCCCTTCGTGAGCGGGCGTCGAGACTGCACGAAGCCCGGGCCGATGCTCCGGCCCTGCATTGCGGCGGGTGGTGCCGCAAGCGCCCCTCAACGCTTGCCGCGGATGGTGCCCCCGGGCGCCTGATCCCCGGCCGGCGCGAAACGAGGGCCGATCCAGAATATTCGGCGGTGTAACAAAAGTCAAAACGCCGGCCGGCGCGAACCCGAGCGCGATCGGGGGGCTTTCAGGCCCCCCCGGCCCCGCTCGCATGGCCGTCCCGGGCACGCGCCCGCCGCTGCACGCGCCGCAGTCCATGCACGTCCGCAATGCCCTGCGCGCGTGCGCGGGCGAGGATCACCAGCAGCAGCTGCGCCGTGGCGTGCGCATCGGCCGCGGCGCTGTGGCGCGCCGCGCACTCGATCCCGAAGCGCTCCAGCCAGGGGTCCAGATCGCTGCCGCGGGGTGCCCCGTCCCGGACCAGCTCGGGCAGCAGAAGGCCCGGGTCGAGCCACTCGCCGGGCAGGCGCACGCCGAGGTGGCTGCGCAGGGCGCGGGACACCACCGCCGCGTCGAAGGCGGCGTGGTGCGCCACGAACACCGGCCGGCCGGCGAAGGCGAGGAACTCCACCAGCGCCTCGACCGGCTCGCGCGCGCCGCGCTGGCGACCGTGGCCGATGCCGTGGATGAGCACGTTGTCCGCGGTGCTCACGCGCTCGGGACGCAGTTCGGTCTCGAAGCTGGCGCCGAGCGCGCCGCCGAGCACCTCCACGGCACCCACGGCCAGCAGGTCGTCGCGTCGGGGATCGAGGCCCGAGGTCTCGGTGTCCACGACGCAGAAGCGGACGGCCTCGAAGGGCAGGCGTTCATCCTGCGGCCGAAGCGCGCTCCAGGCCTCGATCGCGCGCGCCGCCGCGCCGGCGGGCGGCGCCGGGCGTGGCGGGAACCAGCGGCCCAGCCAGTCCATCATCGGGTGCGTGCCGCGTTCACAGTCGCCAGTCGAGACGCAGCCGTTCCTGCAGCTTGCGGGCCTGGCGCAGCGACTCCTTGAGGATCCTGCGCTCCAGGGCGTTCAGGTCGCCGGGGGCCACGAAGTTGTCCGGTGGCTCGCCGGCCTCCAGCCGGCGCAGCTGGTGCGACAGGCGCAGCTGCTGGATGAACAGGAAGGCGTCGATCCAGGCGCCGGTCTCGGCAGGCGCCAGGCTGCGCGCCTCCGCCACGTCGCGCAACCGCTCCACCGTGGACGTGGCGCCCACCCCGGCCGCCAGCGCCAGCACGCGCGCGGCGTCCACGAACACCGCCGCGCCGTTGACCTTCAGGTCGAGCGTGTCGGCACGCCCGCCGTGGTCGCCAGTGAGGAAGTCGCGCACCAGTCCCAGCGGCACTTCGTCGCGCAGCGCGTTGATGGCGAAATGGCGCAGGAACAGCTCGCGGCCGCGGGCGGTGGCCACGAGCCAGTCGCGCAGCTGGGCGGCCAGGCTCGACGCGCCGGCGATGGGCCGGAAGTCGAAGAAGATGGTGGCGTTGAGCAGCGCTTCGCCATCGGGCGTTCGCATCCACTCGTCGAACAGGGCGCGCCACTCGGACATGCTGCGGCACCAGCGCGGGTTCGAGGCCATCACCTCGCCGCGGCACAGCGGAAACCCGCAGCGCGCCAGCGCCTCGTTGACGGCACGCGCGAACCCCAGCAGCCGCGCGCGCGCCGGCTCCGCGTCGCCCCCGGGCGGATCGGGAAACACGATGCCGTTGTCCTGGTCGGTGGCCAGGGTCTGCTCGTGGCGGCCCTCGGAGCCGAGCGCGATCCAGCAGAAGGACTCCTCGCCCAGGCCCGCGGCCCGGGCGAGCAGCTGCACCACCCGTGCGGTGACCTGGTCATTGAGCGCAGAGAGGATCCGCGTGAGCTGCTCGGGTGGCATGCCGGCCCCGAGGGACTGGCGACCGAAGGCGCGCACGTCCGCCGCGAGCGCGGCCAGCGAGTCCACGTCGTCGGCGGCACGGATGGCCGAGGAGAGCGCCCCGAGGCCGATGCGCTGCAGGGCGAACAGGTCGGATTCGGAGACGATCCCCAGCGCGCGCCCCGAGTCCGTGACCACCACGTGGTTGAATCCGTGGCGCGCCATCACCAGCGCGGCCTCGAAACCCATGGCCTCGCCCGGCAGCATCACCGGGTCGCGGGTCATGACCTCGCCGATGGGGCGGTCCACGCGCCCGTCGCCCAGGGCCACACGATCGCGCAGGTCGCGCAGCGTGAAGATGCCGCCCGGCCTCCCGTGGGTGTCGGTCACCAGCACGGCATCGGCCTTGCCGCGCTTCATGCCTTCGAGCGCCTCGCGCAGCGACGTGGCCTCGTCCACGCACACCGGGGCGCGCACCATCTCGCGCAGTGCGCGCTCGAGCGGTGGGCGCACCGCCGATGCATCCGGCAGTCCGGACGGCGCGCGCAGCGCCAGCAGGCTCGCGAGGCGGCGCGTGGCGAAGTCGGAGAACACCGCGCTTCTCTGCATCAGGGCACGGAAGGTCTCGGCGCTGGCGCGATAGCAGAAGGTGTCGCCCGTGGCACGGTAGACGCTGGTGACGGCGCGCTCCCCGAGAAGGGCGCCGAGGGGGAAGCACTCGCCCTCGCTCAGGCGCCAGCGGGGCGCGGAGCCGGGCGCGTCGCCGGGCCCGAAGCCGGCCACGCCACCCTGCTTGACCACGTGGAGCGCGCCGGGGACGCCGGAGGCAGGCTCGAGCAGCAGCGAGTCGGGCGGGAAGTAGACCACCGCGAGGCGGGCGACGAGCCAGGCCACGTCGGCCTCGTCCATGCGGTCGAAGGGCGCGTGCCGGCGCAGGTCGCGGATGGTGGCGGCGGCGAGCGATGGCGCGACGGGACGTTCCGGGAGATTCATGCCCGCAACGGTAGGCGAGGCATGGAGCGCGTCAAGCGGGTGGATCAAGGGCGCGGGGGAAAGGGCAGTCGCCCCGGTCCCTCGGTCGAGGGAGGGAACCTGGTCCGGTCGCGTGCGAACGAAAAAAAACCCCGCGGGTGCGGGGTTGCCTGCAGCAGGACCGCGGATCGCGGACCGCACCCGGGGCGCGGTCCGCGAACCTGCGGCGTCCGGGCGGCCCGCGACGCGGGCCGCGAGGACCTTACATGTCCATGCCGCCCATGCCGCCCATGCCGCCGCCGCCCGGCATCGGGGCGTCGTCCTTGGGCAGTTCCGCCACCATGGCATCGGTGGTGAGGATCAGGCCGGCCACGGAGGCCGCGTTCTGCAGGGCGCAGCGCGTCACCTTGGTGGGGTCGAGCACGCCCATCTCCACCAGGTCACCGTAGGTGTCGGTGGCGGCGTTGTAGCCGAAGTTGCCCTTGCCTTCCATCACCTTGTTGACCACCACCGAGGGCTCGGCCCCGGCGTTGGAGGCGATGGCGCGCAGCGGCTCCTCGAGAGCGCGCAGCACGATCTTGATGCCGGCGTCCTGCTCGTGGTGGTCGCCCTTCACGGTGACCACGGCCTTGGCGCGGATCAGGGCCACGCCGCCGCCGGCGACGATGCCCTCTTCCACGGCGGCGCGGGTGGCGTGCAGCGCGTCTTCCACGCGGGCCTTCTTCTCCTTCATCTCCACCTCGGTGGCGGCGCCGACCTTGATGACGGCAACGCCGCCCGCCAGCTTGGCCACGCGCTCCTGGAGCTTCTCGCGGTCGTAGTCGGAGGTGGCCTCGTCGATCTGGGTGCGGATGGACTTCACGCGGGCCTCGATGCCCTTCGCGTCGCCGGCGCCGTCGATGATGGTGGTCTCTTCCTTGCCGATCTCGATGCGCTTGGCCTGGCCCAGGTCCTTCAGGCTGGCCTTCTCGAGGGACAGGCCCACTTCCTCGGCGATCACGGTGCCGCCGGTGAGGATGGCGATGTCCTCGAGCATGGCCTTGCGGCGGTCGCCGAAGCCCGGCGCCTTCACCGCGCAGGTCTTGAGGATGCCGCGGATGTTGTTCACCACCAGGGTGGCGAGCGCCTCGCCGTCCACGTCCTCGGCGATGATCAGCAGCGGGCGGCCGGCCTTGGCCACCTGCTCGAGCACCGGCAGCAGGTCGCGGATGTTGGAGATCTTCTTGTCGTGCAGCAGCACGAACGGGTTGTCGAGCACCGCGATCTGGCGCTCACCGTTGTTGATGAAGTAGGGCGAGAGGTAGCCGCGGTCGAACTGCATGCCTTCGACGACTTCCAGCTCGTTGTTCAGGCCCGAGCCGTCCTCGACGGTGATCACGCCCTCCTTGCCCACCTTCTCCATGGCGTCGGCGATGATCTTGCCGATGTCGGAGTCGGAGTTGGCGGAGATCGAACCCACCTGGGCGATCTCCTTGGAGGTGGTGCAGGGCTTGGAGAGCTTCTTGAGCTCCTCGACGATGGCCGTGACGGCCTTGTCGATGCCGCGCTTGAGGTCCATGGGGTTCATGCCGGCGGCCACGTACTTCATGCCTTCCTGCACGATGGCCTGGGCCAGCACGGTGGCGGTGGTGGTGCCGTCACCGGCCACGTCGGAGGTCTTGGAGGCGACTTCCTTCACCATCTGGGCGCCCATGTTCTCGAACTTGTCCTTCAGTTCGATCTCCTTGGCCACCGAGACGCCGTCCTTGGTGATGGTGGGTGCGCCGAACGAGCGCTCCAGCACCACGTTGCGGCCCTTCGGGCCGAGGGTCACCTTGACCGCGTCGGCCAGGATGTTGACGCCGGCGACGATGCGATGCCGGGCGTGGTCGTGGAACTTGACTTCCTTCGCTGCCATTTGGGAATGCTCCTGTGGAATTCGTGGCGGGGGCGGGAGAGGCTCAGGCCTCGATCACGCCCATGATGTCTTCCTCGCGCATGACGAGGAGCTCTTCGCCGTCGACCTTGACGGTCTGGCCGGAGTACTTGCCGAACAGGACGCGGTCGCCCTTCTTGAGTTCGAGGGCGCGCACCTTGCCGTCCTCGAGGATCTTGCCGGTGCCCACGGCGATGATCTCGCCCTGGTCGGGCTTCTCGGCGGCGGTGTCGGGGATGACGATGCCGGAGGCGGTCTTCCGCTCTTCCTCCAGGCGCTTGACGATGATGCGATCGTGCAGGGGACGGATCTTCATGGTCGTCGCTCCTTTGAATAAAAAGTTCTTTGGTTTCAGTCTGTTCCGGTTGCGGCAGTGCCGCTGCGGCGGGAAATGTGGGCGCCGGCGGACGATTTCAAGACCCCCGCCGAGGGGGGCGGACTGCCGGTCAGGCGCGGGCGAAACCCGCCGCCGTCATCGCCAGGCCCGCGAGTGCGCTGGCCGCGATCAGCAGCGGAACACCGCTGCCGAAGCGCAGCAGCGCCACCAGCGCGAGGCCGCACAGCGCCAGCGCCACCCAGTCGGGCGAGGCGGCGAACCCCTCGGGCCACAGCACGTGTCCCGCGAAGAACAGCGCCAGGCTCGCGATGACGCCCACCACGGCTGCCGAGACCGCCGCCAGCGGCGCCCCGATGCGCAGGCTGCCGCGCGTGGACTCCACGGCCGGGGCGCCGGCCAGGATGAACACGAAGGAGGGCAGGAACGTGAAGAAGGTGGCCACCATGGCGCACAGGATGCCGCCGGCGGCCGGCCAGGCCGGCCCGAGGGCCTCCAGGTTCCAGCCGCCCATGAATCCCACGAACGTCACCACCATGATGAGCGGGCCCGGCGTGCTCTCGCCCAGCGCAAGACCGTCGATCATCTGCGTGCCCGAAAGCCAGCCGTGGTCCGAGACCGCTCCCTGGTACACGTAGGGCAGCACGGCGTAGGCGCCACCGAAGGTGAGCAGCGCCGCCTTGGTGAAGAACCACGCCATGGCGGAGGGCACCTCGCGGTAGCCGAACAGGCTGGCCAGCGCCAGCATTCCGCCCATCCACAGCGCCCCGCCCCACAGCAGCACCGTGGCGAGTCGCGCGCGGGAGAAACGGGCGTGCGCGGGGATGGGGGAGTCGTCGCCGATGACCGCGCCCGAGGCGGGCGGCACACCGGCGGGGGCCGGCGCGGGCGCGGGCGGCATCACCGAATCCGGTGCGCGTCGGCCCGCCCACCATCCCAGCGCCGCGGCCGAGGCGATCACGCCGGGAAAGGGCAGGTCCAGCAATGCGATGGCCGCGAACGCGCCGGCCGCGATGCCCCATGGCACCGGCCCGTGCAGGGTGCGCCGACCGATGCGCACGGCCGCCTGCACCACGACGGCCGTGACCGCGGGCTTGATGCCGTAGAAGGCACCCGCCACCCACTTCACCTCGCCGAAGGCCGCGTAGACCCAGGACAGCGCCACCAGCAGCACCAGCGATGGCAGGACGAACAGGACGCCGGCGATGATGCCGCCCCACGTTCGGTGCATCAGCCAGCCCAGGTAGGTGGCGAGCTGCTGGGCCTCGGGGCCGGGCAGCACCATGCAGTAGTTGAGCGCGTGCAGGAAGCGCCGCTCCGAGATCCAGTGGCGCCGCTGCACGAGTTCCTGGTGCATGAGCGCGATCTGGCCTGCCGGTCCGCCGAAGCTGATGAAGCCCAGCTTCAGCCAGAAGCGCAGCGCCTCGC
>CAZXJW010000175.1:0-7057 GCA_964641005.1 uncultured Rhodocyclaceae bacterium | reverse complement strand
GTCTGGTACTGGACCGACACCAACGACTGGGCCACCGCGGCGGACGTGAACGACGTGAACTTCGTCGAGGTCGGCTTCCTGGACGGCCGCGAGGATCCCGAGCTGTTCGTGCAGGACACGCCGAACAACGGCAGCCTCTTCAGCAACGACAAGATCACCTACAAGCTGCGGCACATCTACGGCGGCGTGGTGCGCGAGTACCGCGGCACCACCAAGGCGGTCGTGCCCTGATCCATCTCCCTGGCGGGGGGAGGCCAGAGTAGCCGGGGGCGGGCACTCTCTCCGCCCGCCCTCGGAGAAACGGCACCACTGCCACCGTCCATCCACCGAACGAGGAGTCCACACCGTGAAACCCTTGACCTCCCTGATGCGCTTCGTGAGCGCGCTGCTCGTGGGCGCCGTCATGGCGCTGTGTGCCGTGGCTCAACCGGCGCTGGCCGCCACGCAGAACCAGGCCTCGTACGCCGACGTGCAGCCGATGGTGCTGCACATCTCCGGCCAGTACACCGCCTCCACCACCGCGGTGGCGCGGCTGCAACTGCCCTTCCGGGCGAAGCTCCTGGGCGTGTCGGCTTCCGCGCGTGCGAGCGGTGGCACCTCGCCCACCCTCACCGTGGATGTGCAGGAGGCCGGCGTCACCGTGCTCTCGGCACCTATCGCGGTGACCGCCGGCGCGGTCACCGAGGGCACCGTGGTGGACGACGACCTGGCCGACGAGTCGATCATCACCGTCAACCTGGCCATCGGCGGCACTTCGCCCACGTGGAACGACATCGTGGTGCTGATCACGGTGCTCCGCTACTGATTTCCTCTCGGGCCTCCAGCCATTGCCCTTGGGGCGGGCGCGCGAGCCCCGCCCCTTTTCTCACCTGACCACCCGTGGCCCTCTCCGACTACCAGGCGCTCACCACCGACCTCACCCGGGATGACCTGGGCAAGGTGACAACCACCCAGCGCGACACGGCGATCGCGTCGGCAGTGCGCCGCTACGGGGACGACCGGCCGCGAACTCGCGTGGATGACGTGACGGCCTCGGGGGCCAACAAGGCGCCGCTGCCGGCGGGTTGGCAGGCCGGTTTCAGCCGTCTGGCCACCATCGAGTGGCCGGTGGGTAACGTGCCGCCCGACTACCTCGACGCTGACCGTTGTTCGATCTACCGCGACGCCAGCCAGGCCGACTCGATCATGTTGCTCGACGCCGTGGGCGTGGGCGCCACGCTGCGGGTCTCCTACACCATCCGTCACCTGGTGGACGTGAGCAACGACACCGTGCCCGAGGAGGATCGCGAGGCGGTGTGCTGCTGGGCTGCGGCCCTGCTGTGCGACCAGCTGGCCGCGTTCTACTCAGGCCAGGGCGACTCCACGATCCAGGCCGATGCCGTGGACCACGGGGGCCGGGCGCGCGAGTACGCGCAACGGGCATCCAGCCTTCGCAAGCGCTACCTCTCGGCGCTGGGGCTCGATGAGCGCAAGAACGTCGCTCACGGGGTGATGGTCAACCTCGACCTGCCCGCCAGCGACGGCGGCGATCGCCTCACGCACCCGAGCTGGCGACGCTGATGGCCACGCGCAACATCCGCGGCATCACCCTCGACGCCAGCCAGGCGCAGGCCTACGCCGCCGCCCTGCAGCGCGCGCCCGCGCTAGCCCAGGCGGAGCTCGGCACGGGGCTGGAGGAGGCGGGCATGTACTACATGCGCGAGGTCAAGGAGGCCACGCCCGTGGGCCACACGCAGCTGCTGCGCGCCTCCATCGCCATCGAGCGCCGCGACGTGCCCTTCGACCCTCGTGTGCGGGTGTTCTCGCCGCTGGCCTACGCCGCTCCGGTGGAACTGGGCAGCCGGCCCCACTGGGCGCCGCTCGAGCCCCTGCAGGACTGGGTGCGGGGCAAGCTGGGCATCACCGAGGACGTCGAGGTGGAGCGGGTGGCGCGCGCGATCCAGCGCAAGATCGCCGCCCGAGGGACCCGGGCCCGGCAGATGTTCGGGCTCACCTTCGACACGGTGGAGCCGCAGCTGCGCGAGATCCTCCGCCGCGCCGTGCAGCGCTTCCTCGATCGCGTGCGGCGGGGGTAAGGCGTGGCCGCCGTCTCCGCCATCCGGGCCCAGATCAAGGCGATCCTCGACGGGGTGGCCAACATCGGCGTCGTGCACGACTACGAGCGGTTCGCGAAGACGAAGGCGGACCTGGTCACCCTCTACACGAGCAACGCCGGCGGCAGCACTCGCGTGCGCGGCTGGTGGTTCGACCGCGTGGCCACCCAGGAGCGCGACGTGGAGCTGGGCACGGTGCGGCGCATCCACACCTGGCGGATCGTGGGCTACCTGAGCCTCGACGACGCCGATGCCACGGGCAAGTTGCTGCAGGACCTGATGGAGGCCATCGGCACCGCGTTCCGCGCCCAGCGCACCCTGGGCGGCACGGTGCTCGACATCCGCGACCTGAGCCTGGAGGACGCGCCCTCCGGCATCCAGGTGGACGGCATCGAGCCGGTGATGTTCGCCGATGTCCTGTGCCACCGCGCCAGCCTTCGGCTGGTGACCGAAACCCTCGACACGGTCTGAGACGGAGATCCCGACGATGCTCGCACGCAACAAGCTGGTTCTGGCCAAGGTGGAGACCACCAAGGGCACCGACGCCTCCCCCACCCCGAGCGCTAACCTCATCCTGCCGATGGGCGACCTGCAGATCGGCGTGCCCACCGAGCAGGACACCGGCCAGGGCGAGCTCAAGGGCACCTTCGGCCCGGGTGCCTCGGTCACGATCAAGCAGGCACTCGAGTTCGCCTTCGAGGGGCGGGTGCGGGGGCTCGGTCAGGGCGTGGGCGCACTCGTGAACCCGGACATCCACCCGCTGCTCATGGCCAGCGGCCACGCCGTCGCCACCGCGGGCAACGGCACGTCCACACCACGGGAGGCGACCTACACGCCCACCAGCGTGACGGCCAGCCTCAAGAGCGTGACGGGGTACTTCTACGAAGACGGGCTCCTCTGGAAGCTGCTCGGCGCGGTGTGCGACCTGAGTTTCACCGCCAGCATGGATGCGCTCAAGGTGAAGGCGAAGCTGCAGTCGAAGTACAGCGCGCCGACCACCGCCTCAGTGCCGTCCTTCACGCCGCCCACGCAGAAGCTGTTCCGAATGACGAACACCCTGGCCACGCTGAACGACGGGGCGGCGCTGAACGTTGGCGCGTTCACCTTCGATGCGGGGGTGAAGGTCGAGGAAGCGTACGAGACGGGCATCCAGGAGTTCAACGTCACGGACCGCGACCCGACCATCTCGATCGACCCTCGCGCGGTGGCGACGGCCGCGGAGTGGACCGCCCTCGCGAATGCCACGAGCGTGAACCTGGTGGCCACGTTCACGGCCGACAACGGCGAGACGCTGGTCTTCACGGCCCCCTACGCAGTGCCGCGCGAGATCTCGCGCCAGACGCGCGCCGGCCAGATCGTCTCGGCCCGGGTGTACAGCCTCAAGGAGAGCGGCTCGGGCGACAACAGCTACTCCATCAAGTGGACGGGGATCCTCTGATGGCGCTGCGCCTGCCCTCGCCGTCGTTCGCCTGCGACTACGTCCTCGAGGAGGACCGTGGCTCCGATCGGCCCACCACCTTCGTGCTGCGCCGCCTCACCTGGCAGGAGGCCACCGAGCTGCAGAAGCACTCGCCCTACACCGTGGTTCAGGGCATCGAGCTGGCCGCCATCCGCAACCGCTGTGAGGCCGAGGGGCGCGAGATGACCCCCGAGGAGCGCGCTCGCCACGACGAGATCGTTGGCGAGCCCACGGGGGAGAAGCTCGCGGCGGTGAACGAGCAGCTCGCCGCCGCCGCGCGCATGGGCATCGTGAAGATCCTCGGCCTGGTGGACGAGCGCGGCGAGCCGGCGGAGGTGTCGCCCGAGGTGTTCGTGCGCCACGCCCGTGTGGACTGGGTGGCGGAGCTGGGGCGCGAGGTGCTGCGCATCAGTGACTTGTCGGGGAGCGAGCGAAAAAACTGATTCGAGCCGCCGGGGCCTACGCCCTGCGCGGCTCGTGCGTGCAGTGCCCTCTGCGACCGGCCTGGCCCCGCGACTGCGTGCGCGAGGAGCCCACGGACTGGCAGCAGGGCCTGCCCGGCATGGAGGGCGAGGCTTGTCCGGTGCTGCTGATGCAGCTCAACGAGGACTGGCTGCGTGCCTTGAAGTGGTCGGAATCGGGCCACCTGCCGCGCGCCGGCGGGTGGGCTGAGCAGGACGCGGTGGTGGTGAGCGCCCTCGAGGCAATGCGCCAGGGGGTGGATCTCGCGGTGGCCGAGCTGCAGCGGCGCACCGCGACCCAGGGAGAGAGCGAGTAGCGGTGGCGATCCAGGGCGACGGCGGCACTTTCGAGACCGTCCTGCGGATGCGGGACGAGGCGTCGGCCGTGGTGAAGGATTTCGCCAAGGAGGCCGGTGAGGCGCTCGGCGGAACGGAGAAGGCGACCGCGTCGAGTGGGAAGGGTTTCGATGCGCTGGCCGCGAGCGCGAAGGATGGGTTGAAGAAAGTCGCGCTCGGGGCGGCTGCTGCATCCGGGGCTGCCGCCGCGTTCGGCATCGCGATGTTCAAGGCGGGATCCCAGGCGGCGGACAAGGCCGACGAGGTCGCGACCAAGATTGGCATCACCACCGAGCAGCTCACGCGGCTGCAGTATGCCACGGGCTTCACGGAGGGCGCATCCAACGCGTTGTCCGGCGCCCTGATCTCGATGGAGCGCAACCTATCGAAGAGCGCCGAAGGCGGAGCGAAGGCTGCCACCGCCGCGCTCGAAGGCCTTGGCCTCAGCGCTGGCGAACTCATTAAGCTCTCTCCAGACGAAGCGTTCCTGCGCATCAGCGATGCCATCGGCAAGCTAGAAGATCCGTTTCAACGGGCGGAAGCGCAAGCAGCGGTGTTCGGGAAGGCGGCCGCCGCGTTGATACCCGTGTTTGTAGGGGGCGCGGAAGGTGCAAGAGCGTTGATGAACGAGGCAGATCAGCTCGGTGTCGTCATCGACTCGAAAGCAGCGAAGGCCGCCAGCAACTTCAACGATGCTCTCCAGCGTATTCGGGCCGAGCTCGGGGGCGTCACGACGGTCGTTACCAACAACACGGCCAGGGAGTTTTCGAACCTCGCGATCGCGCTCCAGAAGACGATCGCAGAGAGCAAAGTGCTTGACGGTGTCGCCATTTTGCTTACTGGCACGCTGAAGGGCGTCGCGTTTGTCGGGAACACCATCGGTACTGCATTCGGGTTCGCGGGGCGGATCATCGGGGGGCTTGCTGCCGTGCTGGCCGCGCTTGCAAGAGGCGAGTTCCGAGAGGCGGTGCGAGCGTTCAGTGCGATGGCCAAAGACCTCGAGGAGGCTGCCAAGCGATCGGGTGAGACCTACGAGTCGATCCTCGGCCTTGAGAAGAGCCCCCCGAAAACGCCACCTTCCGCGACGACCACGCCAGGGCCGAAGCAAGGGCGGTACTTCCGCAAGAGCGGCTACGAGGATGAGTTTGGCGGCAGCATGATCCGAACGGGAGGCTTTAACTCGGACCTCTACACGTACTCGGACGTCAATCCTGGTGCTGAGCTGGTCGGTCAGCAGAGCGAAGAAGCCGAATCCGCGCTCGAGCAGCACTTCGTGCGCGTGGAGGAGAAGACCCGTCAGCACCAGATCAGGCTGCAGGCTTACGACACGTCGGCTCGCGCGATCCGGTTCCAGGTGGGCCAGCGCTACGACAAGCTCTCGCTCGAATCGAGCGCCTTCTTCTTCGGGCAGCTCGGCGCGCTCATGCAGACCAAGAGCCGCGCGCTGTTCGAGGTGGGCAAGGCAGGCGCGATCGCCGAGACCATCATCCAGACCTATCGGGCCGCCCAGGGCGCCTACGCTGCGATGGCCTCGATCCCGTTCGTGGGACCGGCGCTTGGTGCCGCCGCAGCTGCGGCGGCGGTAGCCGTCGGCTTCGCACGTGTGCAGGCGATCCGCTCCACCTCCTTCGGGTCGGCATCCGGCTCGCCAGTGCTCTCGTCGGGCGGCTTCTCCGGCGCGGTGGTCTCGGGTGGTTCCGGCGTGGTCCCCTTCGGCCCGCCCCAGGCTGCCCAGCAGGCGCAGCAGGTGGTGCCCGCACGCACGATCAACGTGGTCCTGCAGGGCACCGAGGTGTACTCGGCCGCGGCCGTGCGCGACAGCCTCATCCCCGCGCTCAACGACGCGCTGGGCGACGGCGTCACCCTGAACGTGCGCACCGCATGACCGGGCTGCCGAAGATCCTGTACGACTCGCGCCTTGCGGATGCCACGCCGGCGGCGTCCACCACGGCGGCCGGAACGTCGGCGCTCAACCTGCGCGACTGGCGGCCCTACACCTGGTGGAAGCCCACTGCACTGCCTGCGACGGTGACGGTTGACTGCGGCGCGGCTAAGGCGGCCGACTACGCCGCCGTCTACAACCACGACCTCGCCACCCAGGGCGCGACGCTGGAGGTGCGCGGCAGCACCGACAACTTCAGTGCCTCGAACGTGCTGCTGGCGAGCGTCACGCCCACGGCCGACACGCCGATCCTTCTGACGTGGGCCTCGGTGGCCTACCGCTACTGGCGCTTTCGTATCACGGGCTCCACGATGCCGTCGATGGCGATCGCGGCCATCGGTGCAGCGCTGGATTTGCCCCGGCGGCCGAAGCAGGGCTTCGACCCGGTGGGGCGCGCCGCCAAGGGTGACACGTCCCTCAGCGAGGGCGGCCATCCGCTCGGGCGGGCGGTGAGCTACGAGGCCTGGTCGGAGTCGGTGACGGTGCGCACCAACTGGACGTGGCTGCGCTCCACCTGGCTGCCCGCCTGGAAGGCCGCGCTCCGGGGGCGGCCGTTCCTGTTCGCCTGGGACCCCACGGATCACCCCGACGAGATTCGCCTGGTGATGGCAGGGGACTCGTTCCGTGCGCCCACGCTGGCCGGTGAGACCGTGGATCTCCAGTTCGACGTGCAGGGGCTGGCCTGATGCCGTTGCCCACCAACGCCACCCGGGACGCCGCACGGGCCGCCTTCGAGCGGCACCCCGCAGTGGTGCTCGAGCTGGAT
>CAZXJW010000174.1:0-7088 GCA_964641005.1 uncultured Rhodocyclaceae bacterium | reverse complement strand
GCAGGATCATGATGTAGACCTCGGGGTGCCCGAAGAACCAGAACACGTGCTGGTAGAGCACCGGGTCGCCGCCGCCCGCGGCGTTGAAGAAGTGGGTGTCGAAGTGGCGGTCGGTGAGCAGCATGGTGACCGCGCCGGCCAGAACGGGCATCACGGCGATCAGCAGGTAGGCGGTGATCAGCCAGGTCCACACGAACAGCGGCATCTTCATGAGCGTCATGCCCGGCGCGCGCATGTTCAGGATGGTGGTGATGATGTTGATGGAGCCCATGATCGACGAGGCGCCCATGATGTGCACCGCGAAGATCGCCAGGTCCATGCCCATGCCCTGCTGCACGGACAGCGGCGCGTAGAGCGTCCAGCCCGCGCCGGTGGCGCCGCCGGGCACGAAGAACGACACCACCAGCAGCGCCGCGGCGGGCGGCAGCAGCCAGAAGCTGAAGTTGTTCATGCGCGCGAACGCCATGTCCGAGGCGCCGATCATCATGGGGATCTGCCAGTTCGCGAAGCCCACGAACGCCGGCATGATCGCCCCGAACACCATGATCAGGCCGTGCATGGTGGTGAGCTGGTTGAAGAACTCCGGGTTCCAGAGCTGCATGCCGGGCTGGAACAGCTCGGCGCGGATGCCGAGCGCCAGGATGCCGCCGGTGATGAACATGGCGAAGCTGAACCACAGGTACAGCGTGCCGATGTCCTTGTGGTTGGTCGTGGTCAGCCAGCGCGTGATCCCGGTGGGGTGATCGTGCGCGTGGTCGTGATCGTGGGCGTGACCGTGGACGGCTTCCATGCGGTTTCTCCTGGACGCTACTGTTGCTGTGTGGTGCGGTTGCGGCGGGGGCCGGTCACTTCGACTGGGCGACCATGAGGTCGACCGCGGCCGAGACCTCGGCGTCGGACAGCGCCGGATTGCCGCCCTTGGCGGGCATTGCGCGGATTCCCTTGATGGCGTGCTGGTGGAGCGTGTCCATGCCCTGCGCGATGCGCGGCGCCCAGGCGCCCTTGTCCCCGGTCTTGGGCGCGCCGGCGATGCCGGCGCCGTGACAGGCCGCGCACAGCCCGTCGTAGACCTTCTTGCCATCCACCTTGCCGGCCTTGGACGGCTCGGCAGCCGCGACCTGGGTGGGCGCTTCGGCCGGCGCCGCGGCGGGCGCGGCATCCGAGGCCGTGGCGGCGGGCGCGGCGGCGACCTTGTCCTTGTTCTTCTCCGCCCACGCCTTGTACTCCTCGAGGCTCACCACGTTCACCACGATGGGCATGAAGCCGTGCTCCTTGCCGCACAGCTCGGCGCACTGGCCGCGGAAGGTGCCGGTGGTGTCGGCCTTGAACCAGGTGTCGCGGATGAAGCCGGGGATGGCATCCTGCTTGACTCCGAAGGCCGGGACCCACCAGGCGTGGATCACGTCGTTGGCGGTGGTGAGGATGCGGACCTTCTTGCCCACGGGCACGACCATCGGGTTGTCCACCTCGAGCAGGTAGTCCGGACCCTTCTGGACGTTCTTGTCGTAGATCTGCTCCATGGGCGTGGACAGGGTCGAGTAGAACTGGATGCCGTCGCCCACGCCGGCGAGCTCGCCCTCGCCCTTGATGTACTCGTAGCCCCACTTCCACTGGTACCCGGTGGCCTTGATGGTGAGGTCGGGGTTGCTGGTGTCCTTCATGGCGATCACCGTCTTGGTGGCGGGATAGGCCATGCCCATGAGGATCAGGAAGGGGACGATGGTCCAGATGACCTCCACCGTGGTGTTCTCGTGGAAGTGCGCCGCCTTGTGGCCGAGCGACTTGCGGTGCTTGAACACCGAATAGAACATCACGCTGAACACGCCCACGAAGATGATCGCGCAGATCACCATGATGGTGGTGTGCAGGGAGTAGATCTGCTCGGCGATGACGGTCTGCGGCTCGGCGAGGTTGTACTTGGCGGTGGACGCCAGGACTCCGGACGCCCAGAACGGGCTGCCCGCCAGCGCGGCGACGAGAGACTTCTTCATGATTCCCCTGACTCCCATATGTCGTTCAGTTGCCACCGAGCCGTCTGCGCAGCTCGCCTGCCACCTCGAGACGCTGCTCGTCGGTGAGCAGTTCGCCGAAATCCACCGACCTGCCGTGCGAGCTCAGGGCCAGCACCGCCGGTCGGCCACCGCTCCCGCGCCTGAGCTCGACCCGCGCCCAGGCGCGCTTGAACTCGTGCCTCTCGGCCCGGCCGGCGCAGCGTCGCTCCACCAGCAGCGTGTCGCCCTGCAACCGGATCGTTTCCACGTCACCGGCGTGGCGCTCGACGAACCAGAACGCCGCCGCCAGCAACGCGATCTCGAGACCCGCGAAGGGCAGCACGAGCCACGCGCCATGCAGGCCGAGAGCGAGGGCGATTCCGAAGGAGATGACGGCGATGGACAGGAGGAAAGCGCGCCTGCCCGCGGGGGACAGGGAGTTGTTGCGCTTCGCCACGAGCAGGAAATCGTCGCCCTGCCGGGAACGGATTGCCAGATCCATCACTTGCCTCTCGTCCCGGCCCCACCCCGAGGGGACTGCACGAGTCACACGACCGCTTCGAATACTGTGTCTACGCCTCACGAAGGCGCGCAAATGTAGCACGCGGCCCGAAGCACGGGCAAGCCGACGCGCCCTCCGGACGCCGAAAAAGCCTGTGCACTCATGGACAAGCGCGATTCGTCCAGGGTGCGGCACTCAGCCGCGGCCACGGCGGTGGATGCGCACCACGTCGAGGCCATCGGCCGTGCGGCGCGGCTGTTCGGGTTTCCATGCGTGCCCGTAGACGATCTCGAAGCTGGCCGGCAGGCGGCCCTGCGTGCGCCGGCGCTCGTAGCGCTCGGCCATGGCGCGCCACCGCCGCGGCCCCGTGAGGCCCCTCGGCCGGTCGAGCAGCGCATTGGTCCACCCGAGGTGCCGCAGCTCGCCGGCGAGCGCCTCGACGGTGTCGAATGTGAGCGTGATCAGTTCCATGTCCATCACCGGATCCGCGAAGCCCGCGTGCACCAGCGCGTCGCCGATGTCGTGCATGTCGGTGAAGGCGTGCACCCGCACGGGCGCCTGCGCCCCCCAGCTGTCGCGCAGCTCGCGCAGGGTGTCCGGGCCCAGCGCCGTGAAGGTGAGCAGCCCGCCCGGGCGAAGCGCCAGGAGGGCTTCGCGCAACGCGGCGTCCGCGTCGCCGAAGCCCTGCAGGGCGAGATTCGACCAGGCCATCGCCAGGCTTCCCGGTCGAAGCGGCAGGCGATGCGGATGCGCAGCCACGGCGCGGGCGCCTGCGCCCGAGAAGCGCGACCACAGCCGCTCGAGCACCGGCCCGCGCACGCCCCGCAGCAGTCCCGTGGCGTCGTCGGCACCCACGACCAGGCGCCCGCCGTATCGCTGCGCGAGCATGCGCACGCCCTCGCCGATGCCGCAGCCCACGTCGGCCACCGCGCCCGGGGGCAGGCGCACCAGCTCGAGCCGCTCGAGCATGCGCGCCGCCACCTCGCGCGGCAGCACCGCCGCCTGCGCATACGTCGGCGCCGCGCGTTCCCGCGCCCGCCGCACCTGCACCACATCGATACCGCCGTTCATCTCCGATCACTCCCCGGCCCGCGCCACCGCCGCGCGCCGCCGGCGCTGAGACCGCCGTGCGACGCAGCCTGCGTCCGATCGTGCGCCGGCTGCTCGGTTCACGCTGCCTGCTGTGCGCAGGTCCGTCGCACGGCGAGCTCTGCGACGGCTGCAGCGCCGACATCCCCGCTATTGCCGCGCCCGCATGCGCGCGATGCGCCCTTCCCGCCCCGGGCGGCTCGCCTTGCGGCGCATGCCTGCGCGATCCTCCGCCCTGGGGCGAAGTGGTCACCGCCTGCGCCTACGCCCATCCGGTGGACGCCCTGGTGAAGGCGCTCAAGTATGGAGGACGGCTCGATTGCGCGCCGGCGCTGGCCGAACTGCTCGCGCGGGCGCTGGCGCAACATCGTGCGCCCGACCTGGTGGTGCCGCTGCCGCTGTCCCCGACGAGGTTGCGCAGCCGCGGCTTCAACCAGAGTCTCGAGATCGCGCGCGCCCTGCCGCCGTGGCTGGCGGAGCGCGCGGACGACGCGGTGATGGAGCGCATCCGCGACACCGGTCCGCAGGCGGCGCTTCCACTGCACGGCCGCGCCGCGAACGTGCGCGGTGCATTCCGCGCCGTGCGCGCGCTCACCGGCCTGCGCGTGGCCGTGCTCGACGACGTGATGACCACCGGGTCCACCCTGCGGGAGGCAGCCGGGGCGCTGCGCGACGCGGGTGCGCTCGAGGTGAGCGCATGGGTCGTGGCGCGTGCGCTGCGCGTCGACTGAAGGCCCGCGGCCTTCAGCGGCCGAGCGCGGCGAGCTGCCGTTCCACGAACGTGCGCAGCTCGCCGGGCAGTCCGCCGTCGATGGCTCTCTGGAAGGCCGCGCGCGCCTCGTCCTTGCGACCGAGCTCGCGCAACGAGATGGCCTGGCCCATGTGCCACACCGGCCGCGCCCCCGGGGTGGCGAGGGCGTCCTGGTAGGACTGCACCGCGCCCTTGTGGTCGCCGGCGCGCTGCAGCAGCGCCGCGAGCAGCGCGTGGAATTCGCCGCCCTGGCGGGCGCCCTGGGCGAGTGCGGCCCGCAGCGTCTCGACTCCGCCGGTGGTGTCGCCACGCTCCGCCTGGAGCCGCGCCAGCACCATGGACCAGCTCGACTGCGTGGGATCGGCGGCAATGCCTTCGCGCATCAGCGCCTCGGCCTCGGCGGTGCGGCGGCCGTCGAGCATCATGCCCAGCAGCGCCTGGCGCGCGCCCGGATGACGCGGATCCTCGGCGAGCGCCTGGCGGAACGCCGCCTCGGCTTCCGCGCTGCGTCCCGACTGGATCTGCGCCACGCCCTGGCGATACGTCGCCTCGCCACGCTCGGCCGCGCTCAGCGGACGCTCGCGCTTCTCGATCGCCGGCATCGAGGACGGCTCGGCGGAGACCTCGGCCGGCGCGGGCGCCGGGGAGGCCGCGCGTTCCCGCGGCGCCGAGCGCTTCGCGGCTCGCGCATCGGCGGGAGCGGCGACCGGCTGGGCAGCGGTCTCGGCGTCCGCGCCCGCCGGGGCGGGCTTCGCCGCCGCCTCGCGGGCCCGCTCGGTCGTCGCGGCCGGCTTCTGCGTCGCCGGGCGGGCCGGGATGATGTCCGCAGCACCGGTCGCGGCCGGCGTTGCGTCCGCCTTCGCCCCGGTCAACGCGGCGCCGGGCTGGGGTCTCCCGGGAATGACGGCGGCTTCCGGCTTCGTTGGCACGGCGGTCCGCGCCTGCGGCGGCACGGGGGCCTGCGGCGGTTGCGCCTCAGGCGGCATCGGTGCGGTGTCCCGCGGTGCAGCCGGTGCAGCCGGCGCGGCCGGCGCGGGCGGGGCCGTGACCGGCGCGCTGGCCACCACCGGGGCGGGCGCCCCGCGGTCGAACCAACCCGCCAGCCAGGCGGCGAGTCCGCCACCGGCCAGGAGAACGCCCGCCGCCACGCCCGCCACCACCGCGGGGCTCACGCCCCTGCGCGCCACCGGCCCCACGGCCCGGACCGCTGCCGACGGCGGCACTCCGCCCCGGCGTTCCTCGAGGTCCTGGAGGACGCGATTGATGACGCTCATGGGTTCGCCTCGCGGGTGATCCCCGGCACGCTCGACGCGGGTGCGAAGTCACGCGCGCGTCGAACGCGCTCACGCATGGGGGATGAAGCCGGCGTGCAGCGCGCCGCCGGCCACGAGTGCCGCCATGGCCACCGCGAGCACCGCGACGCCGGCCCGGATGAAGACGCCACGGCGCGCGGACGGGGTGTCGCGGGAGGCAGCGCGCGCGTGGTGCAGCCCGACCCGGTGTCCGCCTTCGCCGTACACCAGCATCAGGCACTTGTGGGCGATGATGTTCACGAGCCGCGGCACGCCGCCGCTGGCACGCTGGATCGCCCAGATGGCGAGCCCGCCGAAGACCTCGGGACCCATGTATCCGGCCACGCGCATGCGGTGGGCGAGGTAGTGCCGCAGCTCGCCGCGGGAAAGCCCCGTGAGTCGATAGTGGAAGGTGATGCGCTGCTTGAGCTGGCGCACGGAAGGCTCGTCCAGGCGGCGGTCGAGCTCGGGCTGCCCGAACATGACCACCTGCAGCAGCTTGCGCTTCTCGGTCTCCAGGTTGGAGAGCAGCCGCAGCGCCTCGAGCGTGGGCAGTGGCATGGCCTGCGCCTCGTCGAGCAGCACCACGACGCGCTTGCCGGCGCGGGCGAAGTCGAGCAGCGCATGGTTCACGGCGCGCATCAGGTGGTGCTCGTCCTGGTCGGCCTCCAGCGGCACCTCGAGTTCCTCGCCCAGCGCGAGCATCAGGCTGCGCGGTTCGAGCAGCGGATTGGGCAGGTAGGCGGTGACGTAGTCCTCGCCCAGCGTGGACAGCAGGCGGCGGCAAAGAAGGGTCTTGCCGGTGCCGACCTCCCCGGTGATCTTGATGAAGCCCTCGCCGCTGGAGAGTGCCACCAGCAGGGTGTTGAGCGCCTCCTGGTGGGCGCGCGTGGAGAAGGTGAAGCTGGTGTCGGGCGTGATGCCGAAGGGCGGCTCGCGCAGACCGAAGTGGCCGCGGTAGAGGCCCTTCAGGTCGGCGCCGGAGGCCGGCAGCTCAGCGCTGTTTTCCATCGCCCCACATGGAGTTGGAGTTCGACTGGCTGTCGGCCTTGTCCATGGCCTGGATGCGGCCGCGGACCTGCTCGAGGTCCTGCTGCCAGGTGGCGTCGCTCTGGATCACGGTGGGCTTGATGAGGATCACGAGCTCGCTCTTGCGCGCTGCATTGGCAGAGGAGCGGAAGGCGTTGCCCACCACCGGCAGGTTCGATGCCCCCGGCACGCCGGAGCGGTTGCGCTGGGTCGACTCGCGCATCAGGCCACCGATGGCCACGATGTTGCCGTCGGTGACGCGCACGATCGTGTCGGTCTCGCTGATGGTGCTGGAGGCGAGCGGCAGCCTGAACTGGCCCGAGGTGCCCAGGTCGATGTTCTTGGTCTTCTCCACCACGTTGCTCACCGAGGGGTGGACGTGCAGGATGATCTGGTTGTTCTCGTCGATCTGCGGCGTGACGTCCAGCGCCACG
>CAZXJW010000173.1:0-7095 GCA_964641005.1 uncultured Rhodocyclaceae bacterium | reverse complement strand
CGGTGGCGGGCGGGTGTGAATACCGCACATCGCGCCTGCCAACTCCCGCAACGCCGCGCCGGCCCCCCATCGACACAATGAACCCATCTCGACGCGCCACACCAAGCGGTGCGCCGGGCAAGAGCAAGGCAGCAGACAACCAACACTCATCGGGAGAATTGAAATGAACACCACCAAGACCCTCATTGCCGCCGTCCTCGCCACCGCCGCCCTGGGTTCCTCGGGAGCTGCCCTGAGCGCCGAGTGGGAGAGCGTCACCCGCGCCGCCGACGAGACGGTGTTCCTGGACCTGGACAGCCTGCGCATCGCCGGGCCGCAGATCGAGGCGAAGGTGATCCACAACTACGTGCAGGCCCGCAGCCTGGGCGACGACTGGTACCAGCACCGCTCCCGTGTCATGACGTACCGCTTCGACTGCGCAGCTGAGATGCTGGGCTTCACCGGCTTCGAGATGAAGAGCGGCGAGCTGGGAAGCGGCGAGACGGTGTTCGGCGGCGCCACGGGCGGGGACCTCTTCCCCGCCTCGGCCGACGCGCAGGACGCGAAGCTGATTGCCAAGGTGTGCAACCCCGCCAACGTGGCGCGCGCCGAGCGCCAGGCCGGTTTCGAGTCTCGGCTGGCCCGCCGCTAGAACAGGTCTCCCGCAGATCCAGGCTGGCCACAGTCCGGCGTCTGTTTCGGGTGCCCCGCAGGGGGCACCCGTTTTCTATGGAGCGCCCTCGAGACCCCTCGCCCAACAAACCCCTTGCGAAGGGGATTAAAGGCGAAGGGGATTCAAGGGGTTTTGCGAGGGCAGCCGCGCGAAAACCCCTTGCGAGGGGGATTCTTGTGGAATCCCCTTGCGAAGGGGTTTTCAGGAAGGCGTTTTCAGGCGAAGGGGCCTTCGGCCGGTTGGTTCTGGACAGAACTAATATTTAGGGCTTGCGCGTCCAGCTAATGTCCATGTATTGTCTTGTCTATGGCAGCGCACAAGACCTGTTCCTGCCCGGAAGCAATCCGCTGATGGTTGTTGTGTCATAACCGCGGTGCAACATGACCGTTCCCGAAGGTGCTGGACAGCCAATAGTGTCCAGTACACGTTACGTTCGGTGCGAGCCAGAAGCCAACGCCGTTCCCTTCACGACCCTGGAGATAAGTCCATGAAGTCCGTCCTTTTCGCCCTTGCCCTCGCCGGTGCCCTTTCTGCCGCCCTTCCCGCCGCCGCCGCCCCCTCGGGCTGGCAACTGCTCGCCGCCGAAGGCGACCAGGTGGTGTTCTTCCAGCCCAAGTCCGTGGCCGTGGTGCCCGAGGGCCTGGAGGTCGCCGTGCTGGAGGACTTCCGCAGCACCGAATTCCTCGGCGCCCCGGTCTATCCCCACAAGTCGCGCGTGACCACCTATCGCGTGGATTGCGAGCGCAGCGAAGCCGGGCTGATGGCGTGGACGCTCTACGGCGCCAACTTCGGCCAGGGCCAGGTGGTGTGGTCGGACAAGGCCGAGGAAGTGGCCATGTTCCGTGCTGCATCCGAGCCGGCGGTGAACCGCCTGGTGCAGCGCGTCTGCGCGCCCTTCGTGGCGCTGCGCTGATCGACGCGGCGGGCCTCCCGCCGCACCGCAGTCCTGCCGACGCCCCCGGACCGTGATGGTCCGGGGGCGTCGTCGCTTCAGAGCAGCCCGCGCGCCACGCGCATGGCCTCCTGCATGTCGGGCAGGGCGGTCACTTCGGGCACCACCTGGATGTAGCGCACCACGTTGTCCTTGTCCGTGACGATCACGGCCCGCGCCAGCAGCTGCAGCGGCGCGATGGTCAGGCCCATGGCCTCGCCGAACTCGCGGCGGTTGTAGTCCGACAGGAAGGTCACGTTGGAGATCTTCGCCTCCTTGGCGAAGCGCTTCTGCGCGAAGGGCAGGTCGCGGCTCACCGTGATCATCTCCACCTGCTTGTCCAGGCCGGCGTTCTTCTCCGAGAGCTCGTGGGTCTGCTTGTCGCAGGTGGGCGTGTCCACCGAGGGCACGATGCTGATGATGCGCACCTTGCCGGAGGGTTCGCCCAGGTTCACGGGGCCCAGGCTGGTGGACACCAGCGTGGCCGCCGGCAGCGGCTTGCCCACTTCCACCACGCCCGTGCCGGACAGCGGGATCGGGTTGCCCTTCATGGTGACGGTGTTGCCCGCGCCGGCCTTGGCGCTCTGCCTGGCCACGGGCAGGTCGGCCTGGACTTCGTTGGTCTGCTTCGACAGGCCGGCGCATCCCGCAAGGGCGGCAGCAAGGGCGAGGCCTAGAATCGTTCGGGTCATGGCAACCTCCTGGAAAGCGGTCTTCGCAGCCGGACGGGCGCGAGGCGGGGCTGCGATTGTAGTCGCCGCACCGGGGCCGGGCCTCGCGCGATGAGCACACCCCCTGGGTGGGATGCCGGTTTCGCCCGCCGACACCGCGCCCTGCAGGACCTGCACGGCGACCTGCCTGTGCTCCAGGGCGAGGAATGGCCGGGCATCGAGGCGCTCGATGCCCTGCTTTCGTTCGGTGGTGGCCGCCCCTGCACCGCCACTGGCCTGCGGGTGCACGCCGTCGCGGACATGGCGCTCGGCGGCGCCGGCTTCGAGCGCCACGTGGCCGCCACCGGCGCGGTGCCGGTGCGCGAGCGCAGCTGGCACGACCTGTTCAACCTGCTGGCCTGGCGGGCCTTCCCGCGCACCAAGGCCGCCGTCAACGCCGCCCATCTCGCCGCGCTGGCACGCGAGCCCGAGGGGCGCCGTGGCCCGCGCCGCGATGCCCTGGCCGGTTTCGACGAGGATGGCCTGATCGTGGCCTGCGAGGACGAATCCCTTGCAGCGCTGGTGCGCGGCTTCCGCTGGCGCGACTTGTTCGTGCACCGGCGCGCCGCCGCGAGCCAAGGCCTGCACGCCTTCGCCTTCGGCCACGCGCTGTGCGAGAAGCTGCTCTCGCCCTTCAAGGGCATCACGGGCAAGGCGGTATTCGTGTCCGTGGCGCCGGGATTCGGGCAACTGCCGCTGTCGGAGCGGCTGTCCCGGGCGGACGCACTGGCCGCGCCCCTGGTCGCGAGCGTCGACCAGCCGCGCGCCCTCGCGCCGCTGCCGGTGCTCGGGCTTCCGGGGTGGTGGCCCGGGAACGAGGACGCGGCGTTCTACGACGATGCGACGGTGTTTCGCCCGGGGCGGCGCGCTCCGGGCAGGGCCGGTGGCGATCCGTGAGCGGCCCGGGCCGCTCATGACGGATGCGTAACTCATCTGTAGGGCCGCACCTGCTAGGGTGCGAGTGGGTTCACGGCGTCCAGGCGAGGCGAGATGCCTGCTCGCCGGGGGCCCGACTCTCTCCCGAGGGTCTTCACTCGGGTTGGCCCGGATCCTCCTCGGGGGATCCGGGCATCGTTTTCGCCCCCGTGGTGCATCCGCCGCCCCCGGTCGCCCGTATCTGGAACCATGGTGACCACCGGGGAGAATGTGCGATGACCAGAGCGCTGGCGGCTTTCCTGCTCGTCGCGACGGCGGTTCCCGCCTTTGCCGCAACGGAGTGCGCCCTCGAAAGCGCGGCCGCGCGCCGGCCGGTGCTCGAGCTCTACACCTCGGAAGGCTGCAACAGTTGCCCGCCGGCGGACCGCTGGCTGGGCGAGACCTTCCCCGGCTTCGCGGCCGAGGGCGCGGTGCCGCTGGCCTTCCACGTGGACTACTGGAACCGCCTTGGATGGCCGGACCGATTCTCCCGCGCGGCCTTCAGCGCCCGGCAGAAGGAAGCCGCCCGCCGCCAGCGCGCCGACGTGATCTACACCCCGCAGTTCGTGCTCGACGGCCGCGATGCGCGCGCCGGCAGCTACGCATCCGACCTGCGTGCCCGGCTTGCCGAGGATCGCGGTCCGGCGCCCGCGCGGCTGTCCGCGCGGGTGAGTGTGGCGCCCGAGGGCGCGATCCGGGTGGAAGGCATGGCCGTGGTGGACGAACCCGCTGCACGCGGCGATGCGCTGGTCTGGGTGGCGCTGGTGCAGGGCGGCCTGGTGTCCGACATCAAGGCGGGCGAGAACGCCGGCCGCAAGCTGCGCCATGCCCACGTGGTGCGCGAGTTCGCCGGGCCGTTTCGCCCCGATGCCGCGGGCCGCGCGGGCTTCGCCGTGCGCTGGGAGCGCCCGGCGGAGTTCCGCTCCGAGGATGCGGGCATCGTGGTGTTCGCCGAGAGCGATGGCACGGGCCGCACGCTGCAGGCGATGGCCGCGGCGCTGTGCCCCTGAGTCCGCCGTGGCGCATCGCTGAAGGCGCTGCCCTCTACCGCCGAGGGCCTCGCCCCGTGCCGCCGAGCGCGCAACCCTCGCGCGCGTACACTCGCGCCCCGTGATCGTTCCTCCTTCCCGCCGCACCGGCCCCGCCGTGCCGCCCGCCTCGTGAGCAGCACCGGCACGGCCCCGCGCCGCGCCCTGCTGCTGCTGGCCACCGCGGGCTTCGTCTCGGGCGCCTCCATGCGCGTGGTCGAGCCCCTGCTGCCCACGCTGGCCGGCGAGTTCGGGACCGGCGTGCGCGATGCCTCGCTCGTTCTGGCCGCCTTCAGCTTCGCCTACGGCAGCTTCCAGATCGTGCACGGTCCGCTGGGCGATCGCATCGGCAAGCTGCGCCTGGCCTCCGCAGCCATGCTGCTGGCGGCGCTCGCGGCCCTCGCCAGTGCCGCCGCGCCGACCCTGGGCACTCTGGCCGCGCTGCGCTTCGCCACGGGCATGTTCTCCGGCGCGATCATCCCGCTGTCGCTGGCGTGGATCGGCGACCACGTGGATTACGCCCACCGCCAGGCGGTGCTGGGACGCTTCGTGGCAGGCACGCTGCTCGGCCAGAGCTTCGGGCCTCTGCTGGGCGGCGTGCTCAGCGACCTGGTGGGATGGCATGCCACGTTCGTGGCGCTGGGCGCGGCGTTCCTGCTGGTGGGGCTGGCACTCGGGTTGGATGCCCGCGGCGACCACGGCACGGCGAGGGGCGCGCGCGTGGCGCCGTGGCGCCAGTACCTCGCCATCCTGCAATCACCGAAGGCGCGTCCGGTGCTGTTCACCGTGGGCGTGGAGGGCTTCCTGTTCTTCGGCGCGTTCGGCTTTGCCGGCGCGTACGTGCACCAGCGCTTCGGGCTGAGCGACACGGCAACCGGCGTGCTCGTGGCGGGCTTCGGGGTGGGCGGCGTCACCTACAGCCTGCTCGTGCGCCGGTTGGTGGGGCGGCTAGGCGAGACGGGGCTCGTTGCGGCAGGCGGGGTGACGCTGCTCGGGTGTTTCCTGGTGCTCGCCTTCGCGCCCGTGCTCGCGCTGGCGGCGGCCGCGGTGGCGACCATGGGGCTGGGCTTCTACATGCTCCACAACACGTTGCAGACCCGTGCCACGGAGATGTCGCCCGAGTCGCGCGGGGCGGGCGTGTCGTTCTTCGCGCTGTGCCTGTTCCTCGGGCAGGCGGCGGGGGTGAGTGCGTTCGGTTTGCTGGTGGAGCGGTTCGGGTATGCGGGGCCGTTCGTGGTGGCGGGGGTGGGGTTGATGGGGCTGGCGTTGGTGTTTCGGATGCGATTGCTTGCGCTCAGGTCCAGCGCAGCATCACGTTGAGCGTTACGGTCTCGCCTGAGCAGTCCGAAAGTCGATGGTAGGCGGGTGCAGGGCACTCCCGAGCTTCAAGAGTTCTTCCCGATCACGCGAAGGCGCTAGGTCTACTGGAGACCTCGGCGTACCACCGCTTCACGGATTTGCACGAGTCCGGGACGTCCACCTGACACCATCTGCAGAAATCCAGCGTCGACAATGCCGTGATGTCTGCGACGCTGAAGCGTTCGCCTGCCACGTATCGGTTGGTCGCGAGCTGGCCATCCAACTTGCTGAAGAATCGGCGCAGTCGTCCCTGTCCTCGTTCAACGAGGGCAGGGATCTGGGGCACCTTTTCGCGAGTCCCGGCAAGTCCTCGGTCTGCCATCACCGGATGGCTGTTCCGGAACACTTCCTCGATGGCTCCCAGGCCTTCGTTGTAGACACGGCGTTCCCACATTTCGACGATCGCCCGATCCTTCGCATCGGTTCCCATCAGGGGTGGATCCGGGTGAAGCGTTTCAAAGTATCGGCAGATAGCCATTGCTTCACCAATCTGCGTACCGTCGTCGAGTTCAAGCATCGGCGTCAGGGCGTGCGGATAGCGTTCCACGTACCAAGGCGATAACGACACCCCATCCGTGTCTACAACATCCACCGTCTCGACATGAATTCCCTTTTCCGCGAGGAACATGCGAACCCGTCGCGGGCTCGGAGTAATCGTGAATACGTAGAGCTTCATCTCGGACACCTGGCTTGGAAAGGACTCGACGGCATTGAGCCTACAGACCGGTGATGACGAATGAGGAACAAATGACGACTACTTACGCGTCGGGCGCAGCGCGCTTGAGCAGGGCGGTTGCCGCCGCAGAAGGTCGCAACCCACTGGTTGCTCCAAGGGCGCGGGTCAACTCCTCGAATGCGCTGATTGCTTCGGAATGTCGCCCTGCAGAGATGTTGCATCGCATCAAGGCAAGATAGAGCGGCTCGGCTGCCGGTTCGGCGGACACTCCCCTGCGGTAAAGCCGCTGGGCTTCGTCGGCGTCCCCTCGCCGCTCTGCGCGACTCCCCGCGTCAAGGATAACTTCGACATAGCGTGCGCGTAGCCGCTCCCGGGTCGCCAAGCTCCAGGATTCATCCACGTCGTTCGGCAACAGCGCGCCGCCGTAGAGCTGGATAGCCCGGTCCTTCGACGCATCTGAACCCTCGTCGCACAAATCTTCAAAGGCTGCGGCATCCACCCATACCTGTGCCGGGTCCACCCGCAGAGAGCCGTTCACCAACTGGATCGCAGAAGGGTTTCCCAGGATCTTTCGTGCGCGGTACAGGGCGGCCGCCAGGGCGTCGGCCGCCGCATCGCCGTCAAGATCGGGCCAGAGTTCTGCAGCGGCATCTGCCGGAGAAAGACCGCGCCGTCCGCGAATGGCGATTGCCTTCAGTAGTGCAAGCGTCTTCCGGGGCATCTTCCTGCTGAACGCGACGGCTTCGCCGTTCACGAGAATCTCGAAGCGTCCGAGGCACCGGATATCCACGGGCGCTGGCCACTCCACGACTCCAGTGTTCGGT
>CAZXJW010000172.1:3772-7108 GCA_964641005.1 uncultured Rhodocyclaceae bacterium | reverse complement strand
GGCGCAGCTTGGGGTCGATGCGTGCCAGGCTGGCGTAGATGGTGAGCGTGCACAGCATCACGAAGAAGTGCACGAAGCCGGTGACGGTGGCGCCCTGGTTGAAGGACAGCGCGAGCGGCTCCGAGGCCAGCCCCAGGGCGAGCAGCGTGCGGTTCACCACGCCCTCCGGTGCCAGCACCAGCAGCCACGCGTAGGAGCGCACCACGTACGAGGTCCAGAAGGGCAGCACCGCCAGCATCAGCCACAGGCGCTGGCGCGCGGGCGACACGCGGTTGGCGATCACCCAGGCCAGCGGGTAGGCCAGCAGCACCGAGAGCACGGTGACCAGCAGCGTGACCTCGACGGAGTTCCACAGCGACAGCCGGAAGCTGTCGGTGTCGAGGAAGCGGCGGTAGTTGTCGAGGGTGGGGTCGGTGAGCAGCTCGCCGCCCTCGCGGCGGAACAGGCTCCACAGCACGATGGCCCCAGCAGGCAGCAGGAAGAAGGCCGCCGTCCACAGCACCGCGGGCGCGGCGAGCGCGAGACCGCGCCGGGCGTCTCGTCGCGCACCCCGCGCTTCGACCGACACCTCGGCGGCCCCGCCGGCGGCGAGGCCCGTGCTCACGCCGCGCGCACCGCGCGCCGCGCGGGCGTCACTTCTGCAGCACGTCGGCCCACAGGTCCTGCATCGCCTTGTCGAGCGCCTCGGAGGGCGAGGGGTAGGGGTAGGACTTGGCCAGGAACTTCGGCTGCTCGTCCCAGCGCAGCACCTTCTTCTGCTTGTCGGTGAGGGTGGCCTTGGAGTTGGCCGGCATGCCCCAGTAG
The DNA here is from genome assembly GCA_964641005.1 of uncultured Rhodocyclaceae bacterium. Taxonomy (GTDB): domain Bacteria; phylum Pseudomonadota; class Gammaproteobacteria; order Burkholderiales. The sequence continues at coordinate 6,304 of CAZXJW010000172.1, read as the reverse complement.
CACGACGAGGTGGCGAGCTTGGCCTGGCCCTCGGGCGAGAGCACGTACTGGATGAAGGCCGTGGCCTCCTTCTTCTTCTTCGAGGCCGCGAACACGCCGATGGCCTGCTGCCAGCGGATGCCGCCCACGTCGGGCAGCACCCAGTCGAGGTTGGGCTTCTCGGCCTGCAGGCCGGCCACGAGGTACTCGCCGCCGCCCACCACGATGGCCACCTGGCCGGTGGCAAGCGCGGTCTGCGAGGTGGTGACGTCGCCCACCAGCGAGGCGTTGGCGCGCACCGCCTTGAGGCGGTCCTTGATGGCGGGCAGGTCCGCCTCGCGCAGCTTGCGCGGGTCCACGCCGTTCTGCACCGCGAACTGCGGCAGCACGGACATGTAGTAGTCGTAGATGGCGATCTTGCCCTTGAGCTTGGGGTCCACCAGCGTGCGCAGGTCGCGGGCCTGCTCGATGGAGACCTTGCTGCGATCGAAGGCGATGGCGTTGAAGCCGTACTTCTCGGGCACCGCGTACATCTTGCCGCCCACCACGTGGTAGTCGGCGAGGCGCACCGGCTCGGGGATGTCTGCGAGCGGGAAGTCCTTCGGGTCGAGCTCGGCGAGCAGCTTGCGCTCGACCACCCGCCGCACGTCGGTGCTGTCGATCACGAACACGTCCCAGTCGCCGGGCCGGGACTGCTCGAGCAGCGCGAGCGCGGTGCCGGTGCCCTCGTATTCCTTGACGTTGACCTTGATCTTCGTCTTCGTGGTGAAGCCCTTCAGGAAGGCGGCGTCGGTGTGGTCGCACCAGACCAGCGCGTTGATGGACTGCGCCGCGGCGGGCGCGGCGCCGAGCAGGCTGGCCACCAGCAGGCAGGAAGCGGCAAGGACACTGCGGGGGGTCGGGAACATGGAAGGATTCTCCAGGAGAGGCGGCCCGGGCGTGGGCGCGAGGCGCGCCGCGGGAGTGTTGGAAGGAACCTCGCGGAAGTACACTCGACGTGGCAGGGCGCGTCAAGCGCCGCGCCATTTTCGAACGCCGGTGCCCTGCCACAGTGCAGGCATGACGCATCCCCCTGGAGAGCCCCCATTCGCTTGCACGCGGATCGCCTCGACGCAGCGCTGGACGCGGTGCTGCGCGCCGCCGCCCGGGCGAAGGCCGATGGGGAGTTGCCCTACGCCGCAGCCATCGTGCTGGCCGACGGCAGCCTGGTGGGTCCGGTCCAGGACCGGGTGGCCCGCGATCGCGATCCCACCCGCCACGGCGAGCTCGAGGTGGTCCGCCTCGCGGTGGCCGGCGGCGTCCTCGACCTGCGGGGCGCGGCACTGGTGTCCAACGTGGAGCCCTGCGGCATGTGCTTCGGGGCGGCGTGGTGGGCTGGCGTGGGGACGGTCGCCTTCGCCCTGGGTATGCGCGATCTGATGGCGCGCCGGTCCGATGCCATGCCGGACGTGTTCGTTCCGGTGGACGTCGCCAACGCGACGCTCGCGCGGCCGGTGGAAGTGCTGCGCTTCGGGCCCGCGCTCACCGAACGCGCCTGGTCGCAGTGGCTGCCGGCACCCTGACACCGCCCGGGCCGGCGCGCGTCGCCGCGCTGTTCACCGGACGCGTCACGGGCCACGCCTACGCCGGCCGCACGGTGGAGACGGCCATCTTCAAGCAGCCCGCGCCCTCGCCAAGCCTGGCGCGGTCCGATGGGCTGGCGGACGACCAGCAGGCCGACCTGCGCTTCCACGGCGGCCCCGACAGGGCCATCTACCTGTACGCCGCGGCCGACTACCGGTTCTGGTCGGAACGCCTCGGGCGAGCGCTGCCGGCGGGCACCTTCGGCGAGAACCTCACGGTGGAGGGCGCCGAATGGGACGACCACGCGCTGCACGTGGGCGACGTGGTGGCGGCCGGCGAGGCGCTGCTGCAGATCACCAGCCCGCGCGTGCCGTGCTTCAAGCTCGCGCTGCGCACCAGCGCGGGCGCCGACTTCCCGGCCCGCTTCCTCGAGGCCGGGCGCACGGGCGCCTATGCGCGCGTGCTGCGCGCCGGCGAGCTGCGGGTGGGCGATGCGGTGCGGGTCGTCGAACGCGACCAGCGGGGGGTGCCGGTGGTGGCGGTGTTGCGGGCGCTCACCGGCGCGCCGATGAGTTCCGGCGCCCTGCGTGACATGACGGGCTGCGCCGCGCTGGGCGCGGACGCACGCATCGCGCTGCGGCGCCGGCTGGTGGCGACCCTCAAGGCCGAGGCGGCGCGGACGTGGCCCGAGGGGCCGTTTCGCGTGGTGGCGCGATCCGGAGAGTGCGATCGGGTCGTCTCGCTGCACCTCGAGAGCATCGACGGGGCGGCGCTTGGCCCGATCCTGCCCGGCGAGTTCGTGACGCTCGGCGTGCCCATGCACGGCCGGTGGCAGACCCGTCCGTACACCGTGTCGAGCCACGTCCCGGAGGGCGAGCGCCGGCTGCGCATCACGGTCCGCCGGCAACCGGACGCCGGGCCCGACAGCGTCTCGGCAGCCATCCACGATGCGCTGGACGCTGGTACGCAGGTCCGGGTCTCGGCGCCGCG
>CAZXJW010000172.1:2007-3762 GCA_964641005.1 uncultured Rhodocyclaceae bacterium | reverse complement strand
TTCGTGATCGACCCCGGGGCCCGTGAGCCGCTCGTGCTGGTGGCCCAGGGCATCGGCATCACGCCCTTCGCCGCCATGCTCGGCGCCCTGGCGCGCCGCGACGACCCGCGGGAGGTGAGCGTGCTGCACGCGATCGCGGGCCACGGGCAGTGGCCGCTGGGCGAGGAGGTGATGGGCCACCTGCGCAGGCTGTCCTCGGCACGGCTGGCACTGTTCGGGCGCGCGCTCACCGCCCAGGCGCCGGACGGCGTCGAGGTGTGCGCGCGGCACCTCGGTCCGGCCGACGTGATGGCGGCCGCCGGGCGCGAGGCGCTGGTGTACCTGTGCGGGAACCCCCGGTTCGTCGAGGCGCTGAAGGCAGGGCTGCTGGCAGCCGGCCTGCCCGCGCATCGGCTGGTCACCGAGGCCTTCGCCGGCCGGCGCCCGATGGACGCGCCCGCTACCGGCGGAGCGTCATCGGCGCGGGTGCGCTTCGCGCGCAGCCGGCTCGAGATGCCCTGGACCCCGGGCTGCGGGACGCTGCTCGAGCTGGCCGAGTCCGCCGGGCTGTCGCCGCCCTCCGGTTGCCGCGCCGGATCCTGCGGCACCTGCGAGACCGCGCTGCTGTCGGGAAACGTGGAGTACGTGGAACCCATCGCCGACCCGCCGCCCGGCAGGGTCCTGCCTTGCCTCGCGATCCCGGCCGGCGACCTCGAGGTGGACCTCTAGGCCCGGATTCAGTCGGCGGCGCGTGCCGCCGGATGCCCCAGTGCCTCGCGCCAGATGTGCAGCGGCGCGCAGGTGCGCAGCCGCCGCAGCGCCTGCGCCACCAGGGCGGGATGCAGCTCGTGGCCGACGCCGCGCGCCAGGTCCACGGTGGCGTCTCCGCCCAGGCCCGAGAGGTGGGCGAACGCCACGCGCGCGTGGTTCGCAGTGATGACCGCGTCGTCCTCGCCGTGCAGCAGGTGGAAGCTGGTTCGCTCCGGGACCGTGGCCGGCATGGCCGAGAAGCGCCCCGAGAACGCCAGGACACGACTGGCGAGATCAGGCGTGCGGACCGCGGCCTCCAGCGCCATGATCGCGCCTTGCGAAAAACCCCCGAGCGCCGTGACGTGGCCCGTGACGCCGAAGCGCGCCTGTGCCTCGCGCACCAGCGCCACCACGGCCGGCAGGGCCGCTTCCACGCGGCCCGGGCGGGTGGCCTCGGTGATGCCGCCTATGGAGAACCACTGGCGGCCTTCGCCGCCGCCGTCGAAGGGCATGGTGCCCTCGGGCATGACGATCGCCGCGCGCGGGAACTCGCCGCTCAGCGCCTCGGCCAGCGGCAGCAGGCTCGCCGGCGTCGCGCCCACGCCGTGCAGCAGGATGAACAGCTGCTCGACGTTGCCGCCGGCGGGCAGAAACTCCAGGCTCTGGGTCATGCAGGCCTCGTATGGGGTCAGGTCTCTCATTGCATCAAATGATGCAATGAGAGACCTGACCCCGGGAAAAGTGAGCGTTGAGAGACCTGACCCCCTGGGGGGTCAGGCGGCTTCTTCGAGGACGCCCATGCGTCCGGCGAGGTAGTCGTCGCGCGCCTGGAGGATCTCCTCGCGGGTGTTCATCACGAACGGTCCCCATGAGACGACCGGTTCGGCGATGGGCTCGCCGGCCAGCACCAGCAGCTGGGCGGGCGCGGTGGCGGAGAGGGTGATGGTCTCGCCGCGGGGGTCGAAGACGGCCATGGACCGGGCAGGAACGGTGGCGCCGTTGGCCCGGGCCTCGCCGTCCACCACG
>CAZXJW010000172.1:0-1907 GCA_964641005.1 uncultured Rhodocyclaceae bacterium | reverse complement strand
CGGTACTCGGCGTGCACGATGCCCGAGGCCGCCGTCATCCACTGCACGCCGCCCGGTTCGATGAGGCCGCGCCCGCCGGAGGAATCGCGATGTTCCATGCCACCCTCGAACATGAGCGTCACGGTCTCGAAGCCGCGGTGCGGGTGCGGGTTGAGCCCGCCCGCCTCGCCGGGCGCGATGGGCTGCGGGCCGAAGTGGTCGAGCATCAGCCACGGGTCCACGAAGTCCACCTGCGGCCCCGGGAAGGGACGATCCACCAGCAGCCCGGGCGCGGGCTGCGCCTTGTGGCTGGGGACGATGCCGAGCACCGCCCGCTGCATGGCGTCACTCATCGGCGGGCGCCATGTCGAACAGCAGCACCTCCGCGTCGCGACCCGACTCGAACACGATCTCGCGCTCGGCCACGATCTTCAGGCCATCGCCGGCCACGAGACGCTGGCCGTTGACCGTGAGCTCGCCGCGCGCCACGTGCACGTAGGCGCGGTGCTGCGCCGGCAGCACGTGCTCGGCGCGCTCGTCGCCGTCGAGCAGCAGCGCGTGGATCCACGCGTCCTGGTGGATGGACACCGAGCCCTGGGCGCCGTCGGGCGAGGCCACCAGCCGCAGCCGGCCGCGCTTCTCCTCGGCGGGAAAGTGCTTCTGCTCGTAGCTCGGCTTGACGCCGTAGTGCCTGGGCTCGATCCAGATCTGCAGGAAGTGGACGAGCTCGGACTTCGACGCGTTGTACTCGCTGTGGGTCACACCCGTGCCGGCGCTCATGCGCTGCACGTCGCCGGGGCGGATCACCGAGCCGGTGCCCATGCTGTCGCGGTGCTCCAGGCCGCCCGAGAGCACGTAGCTGATGATCTCCATGTCGCGGTGCGGGTGAGTGCCGAAGCCCATGCCCGGTGCCACGCGGTCCTCGTTGATGACCCGCAGGCTGCCGAAACCCATCTCGCGCGGGTCGTAGTAGCCGGCGAAGGAGAAGGTGTGGTGGCTGTCGAGCCAGCCGTGGTTGGCGTGGCCGCGGTCGGAGGCCTTGCGGACGGCGATCATGGTGAGGTCCTTTCAGTAAATCTGTCGCCAGAGGCGAACTGACAGGACCTATTTTCGGCCGGCAAGGCTGGTTTCAAAGCGGAAAGTTTCGATCCGAACCTTCAAAAACCTTGAACGATGGGACGTTCAGCAGAGCCTGAGGTTGGCGAAGTCCAGCACCGCCACGGGCGAGAGATAGCCCCGGAAGGCCAGCGCCAGCAGCGCCGCCAGCACGGCCACCACCACCCAGCGGGCGAGGCGCCAGCGCAGGTCCAGCGTGGCGGGGGGACGGCTCACGGGCGGCTCGGATTCCATGGTGCTCATTCTGCACCCGCGCCGGCGGGAGCCGCGCGGCGCACCGGCCGCTGGTCGATGGGCAGGTTCACCAGCCCGGCCAGCACCCCCAGTCCGATGGCCACCAGCCACACGACCCGGTAGCTGCCCGTGGCGTCGAAAGCGAAGCCCCCCAGCCACACGCCCAGGAAGGCGCCCACCTGGTGGCTGAAGAACACGATGCCCGAGAGCATGGCGAGGTGGCGCACGCCGAAGATCTGCGCCACCAGCCCGTTGGTGAGCGGCACCGTGCCCAGCCAGAGGAAACCGATCCCGGCCGCGAACAGGTACACCGACGCCGGCGTGAGCGGCAGCCACAGGAACAGCGCGATGACCACCGCACGGGCGAAGTAGATGCCCGAGAGCAGGTGTTTCTTGCTGGCGCGGCCGCCCAGCCAGCCGGCCAGGAAGGAGCCGGCGATGTTGAACAGCCCGATCAGCGCCAGCCCCAGCGCGCCCACCGAGGCCGGCAGGCCGGAGTCCAGCAGGTAGGCCGGCAGGTGCACCTGGATGAAGGCCACGTGGAAGCCGCACACGAAATAGCCCGCGGTGCGGTACCA
>CAZXJW010000171.1:849-7184 GCA_964641005.1 uncultured Rhodocyclaceae bacterium | reverse complement strand
TCGAGTGCCACCTGCGTCACTGGCGCGCCCTCGAGCAGCATCTCGCGGGCCCGGCCGATGCGCATCTGGATGAGCACCTGCCGCGGCGTCAGGCCGAGCTCGTCCAGGAACAGGCGATTCATGTTGCGCACCGACACGCCCGCGCGGGAAGCCACCGTCTCCATGGACACGGGCTCGCCGAGGGACTCGCGAAGCGCGCCGAGCGCCTTGCGCAGCCGCCCATCCCTGACCTTTCCCTCGAAATGCGCGGACTCCATGGGCCCGGCTTCCGACGCGGCGGCGAGGCCCTCGGAGAGCGTCACCACCAGCGCCTCGCGCAGCGGCTGCGGACGCGCGATGCCAGGGTGCAGCAGCAGGTGGAACACCAGTTCCTTGACGAGCTGGCTGGCGGGCACCACGGCCGCGGCGTGCTCGCCGCCACCCGCGGCGCGCCACGCAGGGACCTCGATCATGGCGATCAGCCGCTCGCCCAGCCGCTCGCTGGCCACGAGGCTGTGACGCAGTGCGGGCGGCAGGTAGAGCATCCGCCCCGCGCCGCAGGTGAACGCACCGCCCTGCACCTCCACGTGGATCTCGCCCTGCAGCGGCACGAACAACACGTGCTCGGGGCGCTCGTAGTGGCGCACCCGGACGGCGGGCTTGTTGTGGTGGATGAGGGTGAGGCCGGGGAGGCGGACGGAGATGTCGTGGCCGCGCCGCATGCGCCATCCATGGTGACGAGACCCCCGGATGCTAGCCCATCGGGCACGCGGCGGGCGCGGCCCGCAAGCCCTCGCCAGCCCGGAGTCCATCCGCAGCCTTGACCCTCGGGCGCACCCCGCAGCACACTCGATCCATTCGACAACAGCGGCGGGACGTCATGACGATCCCGATCCGGCGACCCTGGAGGAAGGGGATCTCATGCGACTGGTCCAGTTCACGGATCGGACGGGCGCGCGCCGCGTGGCGCTGTCCGACGACTCCGACGTGGTGAAGGTGCTCGACGGCGTCGATCGCGTGCGTGATCTCGCGCTCGAGGCCTCGGGCTCCGGCCGCCCGCTGGCGGTGCTGGCGGCCTCCCGGGTGGGCACGGTGACCGAGCGCTGGGACGATCTCGTCGCCGAGGGCCGCGTGCTTCCGCCCATCGACCATCCCGATCCCGCCCATTGCCGGGTAACCGGCCCGGGCCTCTCGCACCTGGGCAGCGCGGCCGCACGCGATGCCATGCACGCGAAGATCGCCGGCGCGGAATCGGCGCTCACCGACTCCATGAAGATGTTCAAGTGGGGCGTGGAAGGCGGCAAGCCCGCGCCGGGCGCCATCGGCAAGCCGCCCGAGTGGTTCTACAAGGGCGACGCGCGATGGGTGGTGGCGCCGGAACAACCGCTCGAGCTGCCGGCCTACGCCGAGGACGGCGGCGAGGAGGTGGAGGTGGCCGGCCTGTACGTCATCGACCACGACGGCACGCCGCTGCGCGTGGGCTTCGCGCTCGCCAACGAGTACTCCGACCACGTGATCGAGCGCCAGAACTACCTGTATCTCGCCCACAGCAAGCTGCGCCAGAGCAGCTTCGGTCCCGAGCTGCTGCTCGGCGAACTGCCTCGCGACGTGCGCGGCCACGCTCGGTTGCTGCGCGGCGAGCGCGTGGTGTGGGAGGCGGACTGGCTCTCGGGCGAGGACAACATGTGCCACTCCGTGGCCAACCTCGAGCACCACCACTTCCGCTATCGCGACTTCCGCCATCCCGGCGACGTGCACGTGCACTTCTTCGGCGCCGCCACCGGCAGCTTCACCCAGCAGGTGCGCGCCCAGGTGGGCGACATGTTCGAGATCTCGGCCGCGGGGTTCGGAAGACCCCTGCGCAATCCGCTCGGACCGGCGCGCGAAGCCTCGCGGCTGGTGAGCGTGCGGGCGATCTGACAGCACGGGGTCAGGTCTTGCCTGGCAAGACCTGACCCCGACCGTCTTCAAGGAGGATTCATGATCCACGAACTGCGCATCTACCACTGCGTCCCCGGACGTCTCCCCGATCTGAACCGGCGCTTCGAGACCATCACGCTCAAGCTCTGGGAGAAGCACGGCATCCGGCAGGCGGGGTTCTGGACCGTGCTGGTGGGCGACTCGAACCAGGACCTGTACTACCTGCTCGAGTGGAAGGACATGGCCGAGCGCGAGCGGGTGTGGGGCGCGTTCATGAGCGACCCGGAGTGGCTGGAGAAGCGCGCCGAGACCGAGCGCAACGGCCCGATCGTGGCGAGCATCACCAACCTGTTCCTGGCGCCGACGGCCTACTCGAAGATCAGGTGAAGCTGGCGCGGCACCGGGCGATAGGCCGCGCGCCAGCGTCCAGCCGGCGGTGCGACATTCAGAGCCTGCGGGCGCAGGCCTCGCCGTCGTAGAAGTAGTCCTTCACGCGGCCCTGGTCGTCCACTTCCAGGCTCATGCGGCAGTCGAAGGCGTTCGCCGCGCCGACCCAGCCGCTTGCGCCCCGGCCATACGACACCAGCGCGTGCTGCGCCTGAAGCGGCTGCTCGCGCGCGGGCGGCGTCACGGTGCCCGCCTTCGGCTCCCAGCGGTACAGCCACGTCATGTAGCGGCGATTGCCCTCGACGCTGCCGCAGCTCGGCGTGCCGTAGGCGGCCAGCGCCGACTCCACGGGCTTGCCCACCAGGCGCGAGAGTCGATCGTCCACGCGCGCCGGGGGCGGCGAGGACGCGCACCCGCCCAGCAGGACGAGCGCGAGAAGCAGCAGTGGCGACGCGATGCGCATCATGGTCGAAAGGCCGAGGTTTCCGTTCTCTCGTTATCGTCGCCATCGCTGAATCCTTGAGTGCGCGGACCCTGTCGCTATCTGCCGTGGCGCGTCAGCGTCACAGGGTTTCCTTGATCAGGCGCCCGTGCGCGGGCTGCACCGGGCGTGCGTTCATCGCGTAGAGCTTGCCGAAGATGTTCACCTGCCCTCGCGACACCAGCACCGGCGTCTTGAGCACCACCCACTGCACGCCTTCCGTGCACGGTGGCGTTGTGAGCGAACCCATGTAGGTGAAGTAGCCGCGGTTCTTCGGCAGCAGCGCGTTCAGATCCACCTTGACGCCGGGGATCTCCTCGTCGCGCCCGCTCTCGAGCGGCAGGTGGTTCCACAGCGCCTGGATGACCGGATGGTCCGGCCCCGGCGCGAACAGCACCGCCAGCACCGCCACGCGCCCGTCCTTGGACTTGTGGACGAAGTGCGCCACCATGTCGTAGACCTTGCCCGCGATGCGCTCCTCGCTGGGCTTGTGGAAGTGGAACTGCAGCAGTTCGTAGGTCTTCGTGCCCAGCGTCATGGTGCTCCCCGGCGGCACGGTCACCTGAACCGTGTGGCCGTTGTCCACGATGCGCAGCGTGAAGGGCTTGTAGTCGAGCTTCAGGCCCTCGAGCTGCAGCCGCACGCCCTCCTTGATGTCGATGGGTGACTGGCGCTGGCCCTCCGAGCAGAGCCGGAAGTCGGGATCGAGCTTGTGCCAGGCGGCGGGCCCGTCGCGCTTGCCGTCGTAGGTCCAGTGCACCTTGCCCGCGCGCTCGCGCGGCTCGGGTCTGTCGGACTTCGCCTCGGCCACGGGCTCGGCCCGCCTGCCTTCGGCGGTCTTGCCCTTCGCGGCTTCCGTCCCGGGCTTCGCGGGCTTGCCCTCCCGTGCGGCCATCGCCGGGCCGTTCTCCCGCCCTGGCGCGGCCGGCTTCGCCTCCTTGGCATCGCCGACCGGCTTCGCCCTGGCCTTGCGCGGCTTCGGGGATGCCACCGGCGTCGCCTGCCGCGGCTCGGCAAGCGCCACCACGGTGCCTTCCGGCGTGACCTGCCCGGCCGCGGCCTCGGGGACCGGCGGCGGTGCCTTCTTCTCGCAGGCCTTCTCCAGCATCCGCGCCCGTGGCGAATCCGGCACCACCGGCTGCGAGAGCTCGACGCCTTCGAGGTTGGTGCGCATGATCTCGCGCCCGTCCTCGGTGAAGAACACGCGCGCCAGCGGCAGCGAGGTGCGCAGCACGCAGTGGTAACCCATCAGCGTGCGCACGCTGCGATAGGCCACGTCGCCGCTGCCCGCGCCCTGGTCGCGGGGATGGACGGCCTTGTCCCAGGCGCGCGCCACGTCACCCTCCCGGACCACGCTGTCGGCGTCGAACTGGATCATCACGGACCCGGGCGAGGGAATGTCCACCCAGTCGGCGGCGGGCGCGGCGGAGGCCCAGAGGAACAGGACTCCGCTGGCGAGCAAACGCATGTCGAGACTCCGGCAAATGGCGACTGTCACGGTTATCGGCAGCGCCGGCGCGGGGTTGAGGCGCTTCGGCGGGACATTACCCCCGTGGAATCAGGCCTTTGAGGCCCGAAGCCGGGCCGCTACAATGCGCTCCGTGGCTGCCCAGGGCAGCCTTTCGCATCTTGAGGGTCAGGAACCGCCATGGACGAGAAGCTGGTCTACAACGTCAACGTCGTCTCCCAGGACGTGCTCGCCACGCCCACCGAGATCAAGCGCCGCGTGCCCCTCACCGAGCGCGCCGAGCGCACGGTGCTGGAGGGCCGCCACGCCGTGGAGCGCATCCTCGACCGCCGCGACCACCGCTTCATGGTGGTGGTGGGGCCCTGCTCCATCCACGACCCCGTGGCGGCGCTCGACTACGCCCGGCGGCTCAAGGCGCTCTCGGACGAGATCTCCGACACCATCCAGGTGGTGATGCGGGTGTACTTCGAGAAACCCCGCACCACCACCGGCTGGAAGGGCCTGATCAACGACCCGCACATGAACGACTCCTTCGACATCGAGCACGGCCTGCAGCTCGCGCGCAAGGTGCTGCTCGACGTCAACGAACTGGGCCTGCCGGCGGGAACCGAGGCGCTCGACCCCATCAGTCCCCAGTACCTGGGCGACCTGGTGGCCTGGAGCGCCATCGGCGCGCGCACCACCGAGTCGCAGACCCACCGCGAGATGGCCAGCGGCCTGTCCACGCCCGTGGGCTTCAAGAACGGCACCGATGGCGGCCTGCAGGTGGCCATCAACGCGCTGCTGTCGGTGTCCAAGCCCCACAGCTTCCTGGGCATCAACGCCGAGGGCAACGTGGCCATCGTGCGCACCCGCGGCAACGGCTACGGCCACATCGTGCTGCGCGGCGGCTCGAAGGGCCCCAACTACGACTCGGTCACCATCGCCCTGGTGGAGAAGGAGCTCGCGAAGAACAGGCTGCCGGCCAACATCGTGGTGGACTGCTCGCACGCCAACTCCAACAAGGACCCGTCGCTGCAGCCCCTGGTGCTGCAGGACGTGGCCGCGCAGATCGCCGAGGGCAACGGCTCCATCGTGGGCGCCATGATCGAGAGCCACATCCATGCAGGCAACCAGTCGATCCCCGCCGACCTCTCGCAACTGAAGTACGGCGTGTCGGTCACCGACGGCTGCATCGACTGGGACACCACCGCACGCATGCTGCGCGAGGCGCGGGCGCGACTGAAGGACGTGCTGCCGAAGCGCGTCGCCAGGCAGGGCGCCGAGGTGCGTCCGCTGCGGGCCTGATGCGCGCCCTCGTGCCGCGCTCCGTCCACAGGCCGCCGCCATGGCCCAGGCTCCCGATGACGACGATCTCTCCGCCTTCCTGGCGGAAGTGGGTGACGCACAACCGCTGAAGGCCACGCCGCGCGCAGCCCACGCACGCCCTGCCCCGCCGCCGATCCCGCGCCAGAGCCTGCTCTCCGAGCAGGAGGCGCTGGCCGACAGCCTGAGCGACAGCCTGCCCGCCGACCTCGAGGTGGAGACGGGCGAGGAGCTCTCCTACCGCCGCAACGGCATCGCCGCGGACGTGCTGCGCAAGCTGCGTCGCGGCCAGTGGGCCATCCAGGACGACCTCGACCTGCACGGACTGGTGGTGGACGATGCCCGAGCCCTGCTCGCGGCCTTCCTCGCGCAGGCCGTGCGCCGCGGCCTGCGCTGCGTGCGCGTGGTGCACGGCAAGGGCTACCGCTCCGCCAGCGGCGAGCCGGTGCTCAAGGGCAAGGTGGCGGGCTGGCTCGCGCAGCGCGACGAGGTGCTGGGCTACGTGCAGGCCCGCCCGCAGGACGGCGGCGGAGGGGCGGTGGTGGTACTGCTGCGGGCGGCGAGATGAAGCAGGTGACCCCGCTACCGATCAATACCGCCGCGGGCTGCCGTACCCTTCGTCGAACAGCGAGAACGGTGTGGTGCGTCCCACCAGCGTCTCGATGAGCATCAGCTCCAGGTCGTCGTGGTTCTTGAACGGCGCGGGCTGGATGCGCCGGGTCTCGCCGGCCCCGGCCGCGTACACGTAGCGCGGCATGTCGTGGTGGCGGGACACGGCCTGCTCCTTCACGGCCG
>CAZXJW010000171.1:0-839 GCA_964641005.1 uncultured Rhodocyclaceae bacterium | reverse complement strand
ATCCCGGGCCGCGATGTCGGCGGTGCCGTAGCACAGGCAGACGTAGGTTCGCTGCGGCTCGGCTTCCAGGTAGAGGCCGGTGCCGCGGATGCCCACGGTGGCGGTCACGCCCTGGAGCATCTTGGGCTTGGGGGTCTTTCCGAACACCGACAGCAGCGCGCCCGTGGTCAGGCGCAGCAGTTCGGCCACGCCGCCACCGCCCTGCATCTCCAGGCGGCTGTTCTCGCGCAGGATGAAGGCGTCCGTGCCCACCACGAAGATCGCCTTGCCGCCGCGCGGCACCTCGATCACCTCGCCGCCCTTGAGCTGGGTGGACATGTTCGCCGGCCGGCCATCCACCAGGACGCCGCCGCGCAGTTCCCAGATCGACTGCCCGGCCGGCAGCTTGGCCGGCTTGCGGCCGAACACCTGGGCCCACGCGCCGGGCGAGGCCCCGGCGAACAGCCCGGCGGCAAGGGCCCGGACGAGGAAGGCGCGGCGGGGGTCTTCGGTGTGTCCGGAGCTGTCGTATCGCATGGCCGATCCCTTTGGCATACTGGGTGCAACGGCATTATCCGTCCTGCGCCCGCCCGGAGATAGCCCATGACGTCCACCCCCACGCCCCGTGCCTTCCCCGCCTGCCTCGCGCTGCTGCTCGTGACCGCCACGGCGACGGCGCGCTCGGCCGACACACGCTTCGGCCTGGAAGCCGACATCGGCCGCGACAGCAACGTGAACCGCGCCGCCGCCGACAAGCGCGCCGACGAGTTCGCGGACGTGGAAGGCTATGCGGCGCGCAGCGTCCAGACCGGCGCGAAGAGCGCCGCGAGGTCCGACGCGCCCGCGCTCACGCCCGCACC
>CAZXJW010000170.1:0-7226 GCA_964641005.1 uncultured Rhodocyclaceae bacterium | reverse complement strand
GCCTTGGCACCGGGTCCCGTGAGCGTTGATTTCTCCGTTACATCCACCGTATTGGGAAGGAGGCCTTCCTCGTCGTCAAAAAGAACCGCGGTCGGAAGTGCGCGGTAAATTGCGTAGGCGATCTCTTCGATCTTGAACGCAGTAGTGGTGTTTGTGGGGGTGTCGGAGGGGAGCTTTTGCGTGTCCGTCGCGATGTTCCCGAGCGCATTGAGCGCGGTCTGAAGGCTGTCCAGAAGAGTGGGGTCGTCTAGTTCAACGTGCCCAAGAAAACTGTTTCGTTGCTCCCTATTCTCAGTCCAGCTGACGTGTAACTTGACGTGGTGGTTTCGTTGAAGGAGCAATTGCTCGGCGAGAGAAATCAGTTCCTGTGGGGCATTCGCAAGAATCGTTGGGAGGTCATTAGGTTCAACTCGCACCTCTAAGTCGACCGAAGGGAGCGGAGCCTCAACGCGGAGGTCGAACTCGGTCAACGCGTGGTCGGATAGTGCCATCGCTAGGGCCGAGAGGATGGATGATTTTCCGGACTCGTTCTGTCCAACGAGAACGGTCACGCCGTCCGAAACCGAGTGAGTTCCATACTTGCCTCCGGGGGTGGCGCAGATCGAAAGGCTCGAGCCGTGGATGTTCTGTGTGTCCTGCTCGCGGGAATACCAGCCGCGGGTTCAATGCAACGTTCAGTTACGACGCGGTCAAGTGGAGTACATGAAGCGCAAGGTCTACGGGGTTTTTCGTTAGTTGCGCAGTTTTTGAGGAAGGTGGGCCCCGATCACCGCCAGCATCTGCGGGAAGATCTTCGGGTTCGCGGCGCACACGTGACCCTTCTGCAGGAAGCCCTCGTTGCCCTCCAGGTCACCCACCAGGCCGCCGGCCTCGAGGATCATGAGCGCGCCCGCGGCCATGTCCCAGGGCTGCAGCCCGATCTCCCAGAAGCCGTCGAGACGGCCGGCCGCCACGTTGGCGAGGTCCAGCGCCGCGGCGCCCGGGCGGCGGATGCCCGCGGTCTTGTGCATGAAGTCCTTCATCATGGCCACGTAGGCGTAGGTGTGGGCCTGCTCGCGGAACGGGAAGCCGGTGCCGATGAGGGTGTCGATGAGCTTCTCGCGCTTCGAGACCCGGATGCGCCGCTCGTTCAGGAAGGCGCCGGCGCCGCGAGAGGCGGTGAACAGGTCGTTGCGCACCGGGTCGTAGATCACGCCGTGGGTGAGCACGCCCTTGTGGGTCATGGCGATGGACACGCAGTACACGGGGAAGCCGTGCAGGAAGTTGGTGGTGCCGTCCAGCGGATCGATGATCCACACGTGGTCCGACTCGCCGGCCGCGCCGCTCTCCTCGGCTAGAATCGCGTGGTCGGGATAGGCACCCTTCAGCACGTCGATGATGGCCTCCTCGGCGGCACGATCCACCTCCGACACCAGGTCGTTGAGCGACTTGTGGCGCACCGTGAGCGCGTCGAGGTTGTCCGAGGCGCGGTTGATGATGCTGCCGGCGCGGCGTGCGGCCTTCACCGCGGTGTTCAGCATGGGATGCATGGTGCGTGGGCGCCCGGTCGGAAAAGGGCGCAATTCTAGCCGAACGGGCCTGTATCCCCCGCCTCGTTTCCCCGTCCCGAACCGGAATCCATGGACGACACCGATCTCCTGCAGCGCATCCGCGTGGTGCTGTCGCACCCCAGCCACCCCGGCAACGTGGGCGCGGCGGCGCGCGCGCTCAAGACCATGGGACTGTCGCGCCTGGTGCTGGTGAACCCCCGGCGCTACCCCGATCCCGAGGCCGAGGCGCGATCCTCCAACGCCCTGGACGTGCTGCACGCCACCCGCACCTGCGCGAGCCTGGGCGAGGCGCTGTCCGGCACGGCCCTGGCGGTCGCCACGGTGAGTCACGCCTACGCCATGACCCACCCGATGGTGGATTGCCGCGAGGCGGCGTCGCGGGCCCTCGCGGTGGCGCGCGCGGGCGGCGAGGTGGCGCTGGTGTTCGGCACCGAGAAGGACGGTCTCGCGGCGGAGGAGGTGATCCAGTGCAACCTGCTCGCCCACATCCCCGCGAACCCCGTGTATCCGTCGTTGAACCTCGCCGCCGCCGTCCAGGTGTTCGCCTACGAGATGCGCATGGCCGCGGGTGCGCCCCTGCCCGCGGTGGAGAGTCCGCTGCCGGCCAGCCACGAGTCGCTGGAGCGCCTGCACGCGCACCTCGAGGAGGTGCTGGTGGCGCTGGGTTACTTCGATCCTGCGAATCCCAAGAAGCTGCGGGAGCGGCTGCGCCGGCTGGTGGCCCGTGCGGCCCTGGAAGAGGAGGAGGTGAACGTGGTGCGCGGCTTCCTCAAGCAGGTGGGCCGGCGCGCGGTTGACTGACCCGGATCGACTCGCTAGCCTCGCTCCCCCGTTTCCGCCCAATTCCTCCCAAGGAAGGCTTCTCCAGCATGTTCGACCGTCTCCGGGAAGAGATCCGCGTCATCTTCGACCGCGACCCGGCCGCCCGCTCGGCCTGGGAGGTGGTGACGTGCTACCCGGGCTTCCACGCCATGCTGTTCCACCGCGCCTCGCACCGGCTGTGGGGCTGGAACCTCAAGTGGGCGGCGCGCTGGCTGGCGCACCTGGGGCGCTGGCTGACGGGCATCGAGATCCATCCCGGCGCGCGCATCGGACGTCGGTTCTTCATCGACCACGGCATGGGCGTCGTGATCGGCGAGACCGCCGAGATCGGCGACGACTGCACGCTCTATCACGGCGTCACCCTCGGCGGCACCACCTGGAACAAGGGCAAGCGCCACCCCACGCTCGGGCGCGGGGTGGTGATCGGCGCCGGCGCCAAGGTGCTGGGTCCCATCACCCTGGGCGACAACGCCAAGGTCGGCTCGAACGCCGTGGTGGTGAAGGACGTGCCCGCCGGCGCCACGGCGGTGGGCATCCCCGCCCGCATCCTGGAGGACCACGACGCCCATCCGGACGAGGCGGCACGCCCGAAGTTCGCCGCCTACGGCGTGGGCAGCGACATGAACGACCCCATGGTCAAGACCGTCCAGGCGCTCATCGACCACGTGGCCGAGCAGGATCGGCGCATCGAGGCCCTTCAGTCCGAGCTGCGCCGCGCCCGTCCGGCGGCCTGAGTCCGGCCCAGCGACCACGCGGTGCCCGCCTTCTGCGATGGAGGCGGGGAACCTCCCGTCGATTCCCCGACTCTCAGCATTGTTGACTGAATCGCTCGGCTTTTTTACGATGCAGATTGTTGACGAAAACCATCAACTTATAAGGTGGCCGCCAGGAAATCCCTGAAACCTGACCGTTTTCAATGAGGTAACCATGCGACTCACCACCAAAGGGCGCTTCGCCGTCACCGCCATGATCGATCTCGCCATGCGCGACGGCTCCGGGCCCGTCACCCTTTCGGAGATCAGCCAGCGGCAGAAGATCTCCCTGTCCTACCTGGAGCAGCTGTTCGGCAAGCTGCGCCGCCAGAACCTCGTCAACAGCACCCGGGGCCCGGGAGGCGGCTACACCCTGGCACGCAAGACCGAGGACGTGTCGGTTGCCGACATCATCCTGGCCGTGGACGAGCCCATCGACGCCACCCAGTGCGGCGGGATGGAGAACTGTCACGACGACCACAAGTGCCTCACGCACGACCTTTGGTCGGCGCTGAACGCCCATATCTTCGATTACCTGCGCAACGTGAAGCTGTCCGAGCTCGTGGCGCGCCAGCACGAGCTGCGCGCCGCCGCTGCGGCCGGTGTCTCGCCCGTGGGCATGCCCGCGCGCGGCGCCGCCCGTCCGGCCCCGGTGAGCGGCGACACGGTGCTGTCGGCCTGAACGGGCCGGTTTCCCAGGAGGCAATCCAGCAGTGGCGATCCATCTCACCGAAAGCGCGGCCCGCCAGATCCGCGACGCCATCATCGGGCATCGCGGTGGCGTGGGCCTGCGCCTGGGCATCCGCAAGGTGGGCTGTTCCGGGCTCGCCTACACCTTCGACGTGGCCACGGAGGTGGTCGAGGGCGACCACCGCTTCGATGAGCGGGAGGCCACGGTGGTGGTACCTGCCGACGCCATTGCCTACCTGGACGGGTCCACGCTGGACTTCGTCCGGGAGGGCTTCAAGCAGGTCTTCAAGGTGGACAACCCGCGGGTGAGCGCCACCTGCGGCTGCGGCGAGAGCTTCACCATCGAGCCCGACGCCGCGGCGGAGGCGCGGCCGTGAGCACCGTCCTGCAGAACCTCATCGACCAGCCCTACAGGCACGGCTTCGTCACGGACATCGAGTCCGACACCGTGCCCAAGGGCCTGTCGGAGGACGTGATCCGGCTGATCTCGCGCAAAAAGAACGAGCCCGAATGGCTGCTCGAGTTCCGGCTCTCGGCCTACCGCCACTGGCTCACCCTGTCCGAGCCGGCGTGGCCGAACGTCAAGTACCCGCCCATCGACTACCAGGACATCAGCTACTACTCGGCGCCCAGGCCGAAGAAGAAGCTCGCCTCCATGGACGAGGTGGACCCCGAGCTCAGGCGCACCTTCGAGAAGCTGGGCGTGCCCCTGCACGAGCAGGCCGCGCTCGCCGGCGTTGCGGTGGACGTGATCTTCGATTCCGTGTCGGTCACCACCACCTACAAGAAGAAGCTCGCGGACGTGGGCATCATCTTCTGTTCGTTCTCCGAGGCCGTGCACGAGCACCCCGAGCTGGTGCGCCGCTACCTCGGCACCGTGGTCCCGGCCACGGACAACTTCTACGCGGCGCTCAACTCCGCGGTGTTCACCGATGGCTCGTTCGTGTACATCCCCAAGGGCGTGAAGTGCCCCATGGAGCTGTCCACCTACTTCCGCATCAACACCCAGGATTCGGGCCAGTTCGAGCGCACCCTCATCGTGGCCGAGGACGGGGCCGAGGTGAGCTACCTCGAGGGTTGCACGGCGCCGAAGTTCGACACCAACCAGCTGCACGCTGCCGTGGTGGAGCTGGTCGCGCTGGACGACGCCTACATCAAGTACTCCACGGTGCAGAACTGGTACGCCGGCGACGAGAACGGGGTTGGCGGCATCTACAACTTCGTCACCAAGCGAGGCCTGTGCAGGGGAGTGAACTCGCGCATCTCGTGGACGCAGGTGGAAACGGGCTCGGCCATCACCTGGAAGTACCCGTCCTGTGTGCTGCTGGGCGACAACTCGGCGGGCGAGTTCTATTCCGTGGCGCTCACCAACCACCGCCAGCAGGCCGACACCGGCACGAAGATGATCCACGTGGGTCGCAACACCCGAAGCACGATCATCTCCAAGGGCATCTCCGCCGGCGAGTCGAACAATTCCTACCGGGGCCTGGTGAAGATCGGGCCGAAGGCCGAGGGCGCGCGCAACTATTCGCAGTGCGACTCCATGCTCATCGGCAGCCGCTGTGGCGCCAACACCTTCCCCTACATCGACGTGCAGAACAGCACGGCGCGGGTGGAGCACGAGGCCACCACCTCCAAGATCGGCGAGGACCAGCTGTTCTACTTCGCGAGCCGCGGCATCGGCAACGAGGAGGCGGTGTCCATGATCATCAACGGCTTCGTGAAGGACGTCTTCACGCAGCTGCCAATGGAATTCGCCGTGGAGGCCGGGCGCCTCCTCGGCCTGAAGCTCGAAGGGAGCGTGGGATGACGCAGTCCGCGGCCGATGTGCTGCTGGAGGTGAAGGGGCTGACGGCCACGGTGGCCGGTCGCGCCATCCTGAAGGGGATCGACCTGGTGGTGCGCGCAGGCGAGGTGCACGCCATCATGGGGCCCAACGGCTCGGGCAAGAGCACGCTGTCCAAGGTGCTCGCGGGCCACCCGTCCTACGAGGTCACCGGCGGTTCGGCCACGTTCCAGGGCGGCGACCTGCTCGCCCTGGAGCCCGAGGAGCGGGCGCGTGCCGGCTTCTTCCTGTCCTTCCAGTACCCGGTGGAGGTGCCCGGCGTGGCCAACGCCCAGTTCCTGCGCCTGGCCTACAACACGGTGCAGGGCGCGCGCGGCCGCGACGAGCTCGACCCGCTGGAGTTCGACGACTTCGTGCGCGACAAGATGAAGCTCCTGGAGATGGATCCCGCCTTCCTCGACCGTTCCGTGAACGAGGGCTTCTCCGGCGGCGAGAAGAAGCGCAACGAGATCCTGCAGATGGCGCTGCTCGAGCCCGCGCTCGCCTTCCTCGACGAGACCGACTCGGGCCTGGACATCGACGCGCTGCGCGTGGTGGCCGGCGGGATCAACGCCCTGCGTTCGAGGCACAACGCGGTGGTGCTGGTGACCCACTACCAGCGCCTGCTCGACTACGTGGTGCCCGACTACGTGCACGTGATGGAAGGCGGGCGGCTGGTGAAGACCGGTGGACGCGAACTCGCCCTGGAGCTCGAGAAGCGAGGGTACGACTGGGTGGCCCGGGAGGCGAAGGCCGCCTGATGAGCACCATCGCCACGCCCTGGCTCGACGGGCTGCTGTCGGGCCACGACCTGCTGCCGGCGCACCGCGCCGGCTGGGTGAACGGCCTGCGTGCCGACGCGCTCGAGCGCGCCCACGCACTCACCCTGCCCACCACCCGCGACGAGGACTGGCGCTTCACCGACCTCTCGCCGCTGTACAAGCTGGCCTTCCACGCGCCCTCCATGGCCGGCGCCTTCGGCGCGGCCCAGTCGGTCCCCTTCGACGTGGCGGAGGCGCCGCTGCGCCTGACCTTCGTGGACGGCTACTTCGTCCCCGCGCTGTCCCGGCTGGGCGAGGCGGGTGGCGCGGTGGTCCTGCCGCTCGCCGAGGCGCTCGAGCCCCATGCCGGCCTGCTGCGCGCCCACCTTGGCGCCTGCGTGGCCAGCGGCGGCAGCGCCTTCGCGGCCATCAACACCGCCTACCTGCACGACGGCCTGTTCCTGCACGCCCCGCGCGGCGCCCGGGTGCCGCCGGTGCACATGCTCAACGTCAGCACCCAGGCGGACGTGGCGGTCAATCACCGGCTCCTGGTCATCGCCGAGAGCGGTGCCGAGGTGACCCTGGTGGAGGACTACGTGGCCACCCACGAGGGCGCCTACGCGGTGAACGCCGTGGCCGAGGTGTCCGCGGGCGCCAATGCCGCGGTGCGCCACGTGCGCCTGCAGCGCGACAGCCGCGCGGCCTTCCACATCGGCGCCACCGGCGTGCGCCTCGAGCGAGACGCGCGCTATCGCTCCCACGCCGTGGCCTTCGGCGCGCGGATCTCGCGCCACGACCTGCACGTTGCCCTCGCGGGCGCAGGCGC
>CAZXJW010000169.1:0-7230 GCA_964641005.1 uncultured Rhodocyclaceae bacterium | reverse complement strand
GCGTCAGATGTGTATAAGAGACAGGGCTCTGGTAGAAGCCGCTGGAGAACCGCACGTGGATCGAGCGGCCGGAGAGGGCTTCGATTCCCTGGCCGAGCACGTCTCCCTCGTGCGTGACCAGCACCTCGCGCGCCTGGTCGGTGAAGGGAAGCGTGAAGTCCACATCACGCATGGCGTGCTCCGTGACCAGCATGGGACTGGCCACCAGATCGCCGTAGCCGGCGAGGAGCTTCCGGTAGAGCTGGTCGTAGGGAACGGCGACGATCGTGACGCGGATCGGCAGGCGTTTCGCCCGCGAGCCCTTGCGTCCTGCGGACCGGGGGGCAAAGTCGGCGTTCAGGTCGCGCTCGAGGTCGGTGAGCAGGTCGTGCACGATGCCCACCTGCCTGCCCTTCACCACTTCGTACTCTGTGCGGCTGTGGGCCACCAGGGCGCGGATTTCACGGCGGGCGATCATGCCGTCCAGGTCGCCCAGGTGCTTCCGTGAAAGGGTGAGCAGCAGGGGGTCGGCCGCGAACGCGGGAACGACGGTCAGCAGACACAAGCCGAGAAGGGCGGCGATGCGCATGAGGAGGGAGGCATTCCGGTTGAAGCTGTTGCCGGGTATGGTAACTTCGTTGCCGGGCCTGCCGCGAAGTACCAGCGTGCGCTCCCGGCGAAGTTCATCCCACCCATCAAGGACGACATAGATGCCGAACACGCTGCGTGCCCTGCTGCTGACCTTTGCGTTCCTCGCTCCGCTCACTGCGTTTCCCGCCGAGAAGGCCGACAAGGCCAAGGAGATCGAGAAGGCGCGGGAGGAGATCCGCAAGGCATCCAGGGACACGCTGGCGGCGCTGTACAAGGCCAATCCCGAGGCCAGGGGGTTGATCGCGAAGGCCGCGGGATACGCGACGTTCAGCGACTTTGGCATGAAGATCTTCTTCGTGGGCGGCGGCAGCGGCAAGGGCGTGGTCGTGGACAACTCGACACGGCGCGAGACCTTCATGCGCATGGTGGAGGCGCAGGCCGGTCTCGGCCTCGGCGCGAAGAAGTTCCGCGTGGTGTTCATCTTCCAGACGCCCGCCGTGATGAAGGACTTCGTCGAGCAGGGCTGGGCGTTCGGCGGGCAAGCAACCGCCGCCGCCAAGTCCGGCGACGACGGCGCGTCTGCCCAGGGCGCGGCGGTGGTTGCTCCGGGACTCTGGATGTATCAGCTGACTGACACGGGACTCGCCGCCGAGATCACTGCCAAAGGCACGAAGTACTGGAAGGACGGCGACCTGAATTGATCGCCTCCAGCTCGATCATCGATCGCGGGGTGCTCGCCAAACCAGGCGTGTCCGTGGTGGCGCCCATGTCTACCCGGTGCTGGAGCGAGAAGGACGGCGCGACGTCGCCCGAGTCCTCGAAGTACACCTCGAGCTTTGGACGGCTTTCCCATCCCTGAAGGACTTCGCGAGCCCCCCAGGGCAGTGCTGTGCAGGGTGTCGGGGAGACGGCCCACCTCAAGCGCGAGGCCTGCGAAAGCATCCGGGACAGTTCGTCCAGGCTGCTCTGGGGCGTGGTGCCGCGAGCGGGACTCGAACCCGCACGCCGGATGCCCGGCACGAAATTTTAAGTCTCGAGTGTCTACCAGTTTCACCATCGCGGCATGCCCGCATTGTATCGGCACAGCACCCGCCACATCCGTCCGTGATCCGGGCGCAACTCCCTCCTCATCGGCGAGGCACCGTGGATCGACGGAATCCACGCGAAGACCGGAAACCCCAGGCATTTCCTGGTATTGACTCGTGACCGGTTGGGCCAGGCGGGTTCGAATCCGACTCCGACTCCGACTCCGGGCATTTCCTGCAATCCTCGCCTGAACCCGCGCCGGCGATCGGCCCCTGACGCGGCCAGCGCCGTCCCGTCCGGGACCCTCGCGCCAGCCTCCACCCCTAAAGGTCGCCTTCCTGCGTCCGTTAAGCCTTCCAGCGCCCCGCGGCCGGGGGGCCGGGGGCATTGCGCCCGCCGCCCGCACCGTGGCGCCCGATCCGATCAACCGGGCCCTTCGCCATGACCGTCATCGTCGGCTACATCGTCATCCTCGGCGCCGTGCTGGGGGGGTTCGCCCTCGCTGGCGGCCACCTCGGCTCGCTCGTGCAGCCCGTGGAACTCATCATGATCGGCGGCTCCGCGCTGGGCGCCTTCGTGGTGTCCAACAACGGCAAGGTGATCAAGGGCACGATGAAGGCGCTGCCCACGACGCTGAAGGGCTCCAAGTTCACCAAGGCGCTGTACCTCGAGCTGCTCTCGCTGCTCTACGACGTGCTCGCCAAGGTGCGCAAGGAAGGCCTGATGTCCATCGAGGGCGACGTGGAGAACCCGGAGCAGAGCCCGATCTTCTCCAAGTACCCGGCCATCCTCGCCGACCACCACGCCATGGAGTTCCTCACCGACTACCTCCGGCTGATGGTGGGCGGCAACCTGAACGCGTTCGAGCTCGAGAACCTCATGGACGTGGAGATCGAGACCCACCACCACGAGGGTGAGGCGCCCATCCAGGCGGTGAGCCGGCTGGCCGACGGCCTGCCGGCCTTCGGCATCGTGGCGGCGGTGATGGGCGTGGTGCACACCATGGAATCGGTGGGCCTGCCGCCCTCCGAACTGGGCAAGCTCATCGCCGCGGCGCTGGTGGGCACCTTCCTGGGCATCCTGCTCTCCTACGGCTTCGTTGGCCCGCTGGCCACGCTTCTGGAGCAGAAGCTCAACGAGGCCACCAAGATGCTCCAGTGCATCAAGGTGACGCTGCTGGCCAGCCTGAACGGCTACGCGCCGCAGGTGGCCGTGGAATTCGGCCGCAAGGTGCTGTACTCCACGGAGCGCCCGAGCTTCACCGAGCTCGAGCAGGAAGTGAAGAGCCGCAAGGGCAAGTGACCAGGCGCCAGCCGCAACGGGCACCCAGGCCATGAGCGACGATTCCCAGCGCCCGATCATCGTCAAGAAGATCAAGAAGGGCGGCCACGGCCACCACGGCGGCGCGTGGAAGATCGCCTACGCGGACTTCGTCACCGCCATGATGGCCTTCTTCCTGCTGATGTGGCTGCTGGGCTCCACCACCAAGGGCGACCTGCAGGGCATCGCCGCGTACTTCAAGACGCCGCTCAAGGTGGCGCTGTCGGGCGGTTCGGGCGCAGGCGACGCCACCAGCATCATCAAGGGCGGCGGCACCGACCTCACGCGCGCCACCGGCCAGGAGAACAAGGCCACGCCCGGGCAGAAGCGACCGAACCTGATCGACGCCGACGAGGCCGAGAAGGCGCTGCGCATGCGCGACGCCCAGGTGCTGCAGGCACTCAAGGCCGACCTGGAGAAGGCCATCGACGCCAACGAGACGCTGCGCCAGTTCAAGAACCAGCTGCTGGTGGACATCACCTCGGAGGGTCTGCGCGTGCAGATGGTGGATGCCCAGAACCGGCCCATGTTCGCCGTTGGCAGCAGCGCGCTGCAACCCTACACCCGCGATATCCTCCGCGAGGTGGGCAAGGTGATGAACGAGGTGCCCAACCGCATCACCATCTCCGGCCACACCGACGCCACGCCGTACTCGGGCGGCGAGCGCGGCTACAGCAACTGGGAGCTCTCGGCGGACCGCGCCAACGCCGCGCGGCGCGAACTGCTCGCCGGCGGCATGACCGAGCAGCGCATCGCCCGCGTGATCGGCCTTGGATCAGCCGTGCTGCTCGACAGCAACGACCCGGTGAATCCCATCAACCGGCGCGTGAGCATCATCGTCATGAACCGCAAGGCCGAGGAGGCCGCGCTCACCGACGGCGGCGTGCTCGAGGCCGGCACGGCCGAAGAAGTGAAGGAGGGCATCGGCGGTGCCGGCGCACGCTGAACTCCAGGTCCGCGCGCTGCCCGCGATGCCCCCGGCACTGCGGGCGGCCGCCGCCCAGGCGCTGGCGTGGATTGCCGCGCTCGCCGGTGGTGCGGATGGTTCCACCGGACTTGCCGTGCAGGCGGTGCTCGCAGCGGTGCTCGGTTCCGTCTTCGGGCTTCCGCGCTGGTGGATTCCCATCAACCTGGCCTTCGCGCCCGCGGCGGGGCTGGTGTCGGGCTGGTCCATTCATCCGGGCTTCTTCCTGACGGCCTTCCTCGTGATGGCGGGCGTGTACTGGAGCACCTTCCGCACCCAGGTGCCGTTGTACCTGTCGGGCACGGCGGCCTGCCGCGAACTCTCGGCGCTGCTGCCCGCGGAGCAGCCGTTCCGCTTCCTCGATGCGGGCTGCGGCATCGGCACCACGCTGGCGTGGCTCTCGCCGCGGCACCTGGCCGGGCGCTTCGAGGGCGTGGAACTGGCACCGCTGCCCGTGGCGCTGGCGTGGCTGCGCGCGCGACTGTCCGGCGGACTGTTCAGCGTGCGGCGCGTGGATCTCTGGTCGCTGCCCTTCGGCGATTACGACGTGGTCTACGCCTTCCTGTCGCCCGTGCCCATGGACGCGCTGATGCGCAAGGCGCGCGCGGAGATGAAGCCCGGCAGCCTGTTCGTCTCCAACACCTTCCTGCCCGAC
Source organism: uncultured Rhodocyclaceae bacterium (assembly GCA_964641005.1). Lineage (GTDB taxonomy): Bacteria > Pseudomonadota > Gammaproteobacteria > Burkholderiales. The sequence continues at coordinate 2,695 of CAZXJW010000169.1, read as the reverse complement.
GGCCCGCCTCCCGACCTGTCCATCCCGCTGCCGGGCCGGAGCAGGGCGCTGCACGCCTGGCGCCTCTGAGGGCCGCCATGGACATGCAGGCCCTGGTTGCGGACTGGACCCGGCGCGACATCCCGGTCCTGGCGAGCACCGCGGCAGCGCTCGCGGCCCTGCGCCGCGACGAGGAGCGCGTGAGCGGTCGCGACATCTCGCGCGTGGTGCTGCGCGACCCGCTGATGACCCTGCGCGTTCTGCGCTACGCCGAGACGAAGCGCTCGGCGAGGCAGCCCACGGACATCACCACGGTGGAGCACGCGGTGATGATGCACGGCATCACGCACTTCTTCCGCGACTTCGCCAACCTCCCTGTGCTCGAGAAGACCATGGCCTCCGATCCCGAGGCGCTGCAGGGCGCGCTGGGCGTGATCAGCCGCGCCCAGCACGCCGCCGCCCATGCGCGAGCCATGGCCTCGAACCGCGCGGACCTGGAGACCGACGAGGTGATCATCGGCGCGCTGCTGCACGACCTCGCCGAACTGATGCTGTGGTGCCACCTGCCGCGCGAGGCGGCGCTGATCCGCTACCTGCTGGACCACGCGGCCGGCGCGCGCAGCGCCGGGGTGCAGGCCATCGTGCTGGGCTTCACCAACGTTGATCTCACGCTGGCGCTCGCCGACGCGTGGAAGCTGCCCGCCTTGCTGCGCCGGTTGATGGACGACCACCACGCGGCCAACGCGCGCGTGGTGAATGTAGTCACCGCCGCCGCGCTGGCGCGCCACACGGCGCATGGCTGGAACGACCCGGCCATTCCCGACGACCTGCGCGCGGTGCAGAAGCTCACGTCCCTGAACGCCGAGGCGAGCTATCGCCTGGTTCGCAACGCCGCGCTTCAGGCCGCCTCGCTATGGACAAGCGTGGGCGTGCGGCCCGCCGCAGCCTCGTTGCCGTCCACCGAGGATCCGGCCGCCGGCGTCGCCATTCCCGAGTCGGCCGCCGAGGCGAGTGCCGAGCGCTTTCGCGAGGCGATGATTCGCGTGCAGGAGGCGCCTCCGGGAACCGACGTCTCGGCACTGGCTGCCATGACCCTGTACGCCCTGCACAAGGGCCTGGGCCTGGAGCGCGCGGCATGGGGTGAGGTGGACGAAGGGGCAGGGCAGGTGACGCTGCGCTTCGCGCTCGGCGACGGCCAGCCTGCGCTGCGTGGGTATGCCGTGCGGCTGGATGCCAGGCACCTGTTCGCGCTGCTGATGCAGAAATCCCAGGGCGTGCTCGCCACCGGCGAACAGCGCGAACGCCTCGTGGGGCTGCTGGACGCGGAGGGGCGTTCTAGAATCGGCGCCAGTGACTTCCTCGCCATGTCCCTCCATGCGGGCGACCGGCCCAGGGCGCTGTTCGTGGCCGACCTCGGCCGCTCGGGCCGCGCCATCCCGGAGAGCCTCTATCCGGCCTTCAAGGCCGCGTGCCTCGGCTTTGGCCGGCGGCTGCCGGGGCAGAAGGGCGGCTGAGTCCGTTCGCCACACCGTGGCGAGGCGCTCATGAACGAGCATCCGCGTGACAGCACCTTCCTCTACGTGCGTCGCGGCAGCGACGTGTCGGGGCCCTTTGCCCGCCGCCTCGTGCTTCAGCGCCTGGCGCTGGGGCGAGTCCGTCCCGACGACGAACTGAGCGGCGACGGCCTCTGGTGGGAGCCGGCCGAGAGCTTCATGGAGGAGGCGGGCCCGCCGCTGGGCGGCACGCCTCCCGACGAACCCGGCCTGCAGGACTGGACCGAGGAGCGGCGCCAGGCCTGGCTGCGCTGGATCGACGAGCGCAGCGGCTACGAGCGCCGCACGGGGCCGCCGCCGCCAGGTGCGCCGCCGCGCGGTCCGGATCGGCGCGATGCGCACGACGGCCGCCGACAGGCGTTGTTCGGACCGAGTGCCTCGGAGTCCCGGCCGGGCTGGCTCGCGCCCCTGGCCGCGGTGCTGGTGCTCGTGGCGGTGATCGCGCTCATGCGCTGGTGGCTGCCCTCGAGCGCGCCCCGCATGCCGGCGCTGGCCGGACCGGACGCGGTGCGCGAGCGTTGAAGCACCTCGCTTCCGCAGACAATCCCACGCTGAAGCGCGTGGCGGACCTGATGGAATCCGCGACATCCCGGCGCGAAAGCCGTGTGGTGGTTGTGGAAGGAACCCACCTGCTCGAGACCTGCGTGACGGCTCGCGGGGCGGTGAGCGTCGAGTCATTGCTGTTGCGCGAGGACATTCCCGAAACCGTCGGGCGGCGCGCCTGCGCGCTGGCGCCATCGGCGGATGTGTACACCGTGTCGCCCCGGGCGTTCGCGCGCCTGAGTCCGGTGGCCGGTGAGAATGGCCTGCTGGCGGTGGTGCGGAATCCAGCGGCCATCGAGCAGGCGGAGACCGGCGGGCTCGAGCTCTGGCTGGATGAAGTGCAGGATCCCGGCAACGCCGGAGCCATCGTCCGGACGGCCGCGGCGGCAGGGGCGTTTCGCGTGGTGTTCGGGCAGGGCTCTGCCGACCCGTGGTCGCCCAAGTGCCTGCGCGGCGGCATGGGCGGCCATTTCCTGTGCCGCATCGAACAGGACGCGGATCTCGGAGCGCGGGCGCGGCGTTATGCGGGGAGGATCGTGGCCACGGGTCGCGACAAGGCTGTCGACCTGTTCGAGGCCGACCTGTCCGGAGACGTGGTCATCCTGCTGGGCGCCGAAGGT
>CAZXJW010000168.1:0-7233 GCA_964641005.1 uncultured Rhodocyclaceae bacterium | reverse complement strand
TGCTGGAGGCGATCGACCGGACCGGGTCGATCTCCGGCGCAGCGCGCGATCTCGAGATGTCGTACCGGCGCGCCTGGCTGCTGGTGGACACGATGAACCAATGCTTCAAGCAGCCGCTGGTATCGACCGAGACCGGCGGACAGAAGGGCGGCGGGGCCCACGTCACCGAGTTCGGACAGGACGTGCTGCGCCGCTACCTTGCCATGGAAGCGAAAGCCGCGGCGTCGGTCGAAGGCGAGATGGCGCAGTTCGTCAAACTGATGTCGAAGACTGCGGTCGCATGAGCCGCCGGTTTCGAACGCGGTAGGACGGGCTCCCTGCACCGGAAGCGGCGAAAGTCGTTCTGTTCTATCGCAGGCGTGCCAGGTGCGCTATATTGAAGACAATATAGCGAAACCGATGTCGACGAACCCCACGTATCCAGCACGATCGCGTGCGCTGTCCCCGGATGCCTTTCGGTCGGGTACACGGCGGGTCGCCATCCATTCACCAGCGGAGGCAGCATGAGACGGCGCGCCTCGGCGCGCCCGGTGCTCGAGGGCCTGCCGCCGGATGCAGCCGACACGCTGGAGCTCCAGGTGAGCTTCCGGCACGCCGTAGACTTCGGGCCGGGCAAAGCACAGCTTCTCGTCGCTATCGCCGAGACCGGCTCGATCAGCGCCGCCGCACTGCGAATGGACATGTCCTATCGACGGGCTTGGGAACTGGTCGAGGACCTGAATGCGCGTTTTGCACAACCGGTCGTGCTCACCCAGAGCGGGGGCAACGCCGGCGGCGGGGCTGCCGTAACCGCGCTCGGGTTCGAGCTGTTGCGACGCTACCGCGAGATGGAGGCCAAGGTCCATTCCAATCTCGAGGAGGACCTGGCCGATTTCACCCGCTTGCTGGCTACCAGGACCCATCCGGCGGCACCGAGGGATTGAGCCGTCCGGACCACCTTGCTGGTCGGATTGCGTTGACGGCGGCAGGGGCGGCGACTAACCTCCCTCCGCCATATCCATCACAATATGACGGTCGCCATGCCGTGGCACCCGTCAACCCACCGTGCAGTTCTCCAACGACGTCCTGGTTCCGCTGTTCCTCACGCTGAAGGTCGCCGGTTGGGCGACGCTGCTGGTGTTCGTTGCGGGCGTTGCCGTGGCCTGGTTCGTGGCGCGCCACACTTTTCGGGGGCGCGAGGTGCTGGATGCGGCGATGACTCTTCCCATGGTCATGCCGCCTACGGTGCTGGGCTACTACCTCATCGTGCTGCTGGGACGCCGCGGCTGGATCGGGGGTTGGCTTCATGACACGCTGGGCATCACGCTGATGTTCACCTGGCAGGGCGCGGTGATCGCCGCGGCAGTGGTGGCGTTTCCGCTGGTCTACAAGGCGGCCCGCGCAGCGTTCGAAGACGTGGATCCGCGCTACGAGAACGCCGCACGCATCCTGGGTTCCACGGAGCTCGCCGTATTCGTGCGCGTGACCCTGCCGCTCGCCTGGCGCGGCATCCTCGCCGGGACCATGCTCGCCTTTGCCCGTGCCATGGGCGAATTCGGCGCGACCCTCATGGTCGCGGGCAGCATCCCCGGCAAGACCCAGACCCTGTCGATCGCCGTGTACGAAGCAGTGCAGGCCGGCAAGGACGACATGGCGAACTTCCTGGTGCTGGTCACCTCGATCGTGTGCATTCTCGTCCTGGTGGGATCGGGCCGGCTGCTGCGCACGCGCTACTCGTGAAACTCGCCGTCGACATCGCCATGAAGCTGCGCTCGCGCGACCGCGAGTTCCGCCTGGAGGCGCAGTTCGCCTGCGCCCATGACGTCACGGTCATCTTCGGCGCCTCGGGGTCGGGCAAGAGCGTCACGTTGCAGGCCATCGCAGGGCTGCTGCATCCTGACAGTGGCGGCATCCGCCTCAACGACCGCACGTTGTTCGAGTCGGGCGCCGGGGTCGACGTGCCGGCTCGGGATCGCGGGGTCGCGTATGTCTTCCAGGACTATGCGCTGTTCCCGCATCTCGACATCGAGGCGAATGTCGCCTATCCGCTGATACCGTGGTGGCGGTTGCGCCCGGCACCGGAAGTGCGCGAACGCGTCGGCGCGATGCTTGCGGCGTTCGAGGTCGACCACCTGCGTGCAAGCTACCCGGGGCAGCTCTCGGGCGGACAGAAGCAACGCGTGGCGCTGGCCCGGGCGCTGATCCGCGAGCCGCAGTTGCTGCTGCTCGACGAACCGTTCAGTGCGCTCGATCCGCTGCTGCGCGAACGCATGCGCCACCAGATGCTGGAATGGCAGCGGCGGTTCGGCATTCCCATGGTCGTCATCACGCACGATCCCGATGACGTGGCCACCCTGGCGGACGAGGTCATCGTGTTTCGCGAGGGCAAGGTGGTGCGCACCGGTGAGCGCGCAGCGGTCTTCGACGAGGTGGAGTCCGGGCCCCAGGTGCGACGGGCGGTCCGGCGCTTCCTCGCAGACGCAGCGAGCTGATCGCGGTCCGCTATTCCGTGTTGTATATAACGCGAACATGCGCTAGGCTTCGTCGTATCCATATCGATACTACGGGACGCCGCATGGAACCGCTTTCTTGGAGCAAGCGCCGGGCTCGCTCACGCCAGGACAAACCGCGGGAAACCGGATCGGCACGATGGATGAGGGTATGGCGGGCGCGCGTCATGGCGCTGGCGCTCATGGGTATGGGCGTGGCGCAGGCCCAGGAGACGGATCTCGAAGCGCGCCTGCGCGAACTCGAATCCACCATGCAGAAGATGTCGAAGGAAGTGGAATCGCTGCGCTCGCAGGTAGAGGCGGAGAAGGCCGCGCGCAAGGCAGCCGAGGAAGCGGCGGCACAGGCGAAGTCGGTAGTGCCGGTCGCGCCGGCTGCGGAAGCTCCGCCGACTCGCCAGGAGCTGAATGAGGCGCTGGCGACGGCGCAGGAGGCGAAGGAGCAGGCTGCGAACATGCAGCAGCGGTTCGAACAGCAGGGGGTGCAGGCCAACTTCACCGACGGCGTGACGTTCCAGGATCCGCGCGGGCGGTGGGGCGTGCGGGTCATGGGACGGGCCCAGCTCGACTACCGGCAGTTTCTGGGCACCGACGAGGCCAATGCGGATACGTTCAGCGTGAGACGAGCACGGCTCGGGGCGCAGGCCACGCTCTTCAAGGATTACATGGTGCAGGTGGAAGGCGAGTTCGCCGGCGCCTCGGCCACGATGACCAACGGCTTCCTGGAGCTGCAGTGGTTCAATCCGGCCCGCATTCGCATGGGGCAGTTCAAGCCGCATTTCGGACTGGAGCAGACGATGCTGGCCCTGCAGAGCGATTTCCACGAACGAGGGGTGACCCAGAACATCCTGGATGGCAACGGCCTGAACTACGACCGCGGCATCATGGTGCACGGCCAGCCCTGGGCGCCCATGTACTACGCGCTCACCGTCTCCAACGGCACCGGTGTGAACATCGACGAGCAGCAGTGAACCTCCGAAGAGGCGCGGGCCGACACCAAGGACTTGACCGGGCGCGTGGTGATGGACTTCGCGCGCGCGCTGTCCATCCCGGAGACGGTGCTGCACGCGGGCTACTCGTTCAAGACCGGCACCCAGGCCAACCGCCAGGGATCCGCCGCCGAGGCCTATGCGGCGCCGGCCTTCCGCACGGAGGCACGCGGCGTCACCTTCTTCACGCCCGCCTCGTTCTTCGGCGCCGGCGGCACCACCGGGGAGATCGAACGCAACATGCAGGCTCTGGAGGCATCGACCTCGTGGAAGTCGCTGCGCCTGACCGGCGAATGGTGGAAGGCGGACTACTCGGGCACGCGCCGCCCCACGGCCGGCCAGCCCTTCGACTTCGGTCGCGAGATCACGGCCAGCTACGTGAGCCTGCTGTGGCTCATCACCGGCGAGACGTGGTCGGATTTCTACGCCAACGGCATGTGGCAGAAGATCCGCCCGAACCAGCGTTTCTCCATGGAGCCCGGCGGTGGCTGGGGCGCGTGGGAATTCGGACTGCGCTACAGCCGCATGGACGCGGGCGACTTCCGGGCCTCGAACCCGGCCGGCACCGGACAGCCGGGCACTTCCACCAATCCGAACGTCACCACCGGGGCGACCGGGGCGGATGCCTGGACGGTGCAACTCAAGTGGATCCACAACGTCTACTCGCGCTGGCTGCTGTCCTACGTGCGCACGAACTTCGACACGCCCGTGGTGGCCAACGGCATCGCCCTGTCCCGCGAGGACGCGCTGCTGTTCCGTGCGCAGGTGGACTTCTGACCCAAAACGTTCCTCTGACTCCGGAGTCGCCACCATGACCCGCCGCTGCCTGCCCGGCCGCCTACTCGCCGCAACACTGATGCTGCTCGCCGCCGCCGTTCACGCCGGCGACATCACCGTGTCGGCCGCCTCCAGCCTCACCAACGCCTTCCAGGAGATCGGGCGCGCCTTCGAACTCGCCAACCCGGGTGAACGCGTGCTGTTCAACTTCGGCGCCTCGGGCTCCCTGGTGACCCAGATCACCCGTGGCGCACCGGTGGACGCCTTTGCGGCTGCCGACCAGGACAGCATGGACAAGGCCCAGGCCGCCGGTGCCATCGACCGGGCCACGCGCTTCAACTTCGTGCGCAACCTGCTGGTCATCGCGGTGCCCATCGATTCCACGCTGGCGATCGCGGGCCTGCCGGACCTGCTCAAGCCGGGTGTGACGCGGGTCGCCATGGGCAATCCGGAGTCGGTGCCCGCCGGGCGCTACGCGAAGCTCGCGCTGGAGAAGGCCTCTCTCTGGGAGCCGGTGAAGGCGCGGGCGGTCAACACGGTTAACGTGCGCCAGGCCCTGGACTACGTGTCGCGCGCGGAGGTGGACGCCGGCTTCGTGTACCTCACCGATGCGCTGATGATGCCCAACCGCGTCAAGGTGGCGGCCCGCCTGGAAGTCCCGGAGGACATCCTCTATCCGGTGGCCGCCGTGCGCGGCGGCGGCAATTACGCGGGCGGCAAGGCCTTCGTGGGGTTCCTGCGAACCGACGCCGCCCGGGCGATACTCGCGAAACACGGCTTCCGCAATCCCTGACCGAAGGGGCGGACGGGCTGGTCGGGAGGTCCCATGGCGGGCGGCAGGACGTGGTGGCACGCGGTTTCGGTGGCGGCAGGTTCGGGGCTGCTCGCCGTTTCGATGGTGGCGTCGGGCGCGGAGGTCACCGTTTACGCGGCGGCGAGCCTCCTGGACGCCTTCCGCGAGATGGCACGCGCATTCGAGACGGTCCGCCCGCGGGATCGCGTGCGCCTCGAGGTCGGTGCTGCCGGGGAACTGGAACGGCGCATGGCAGAGGGTGCGCGGCCGGACGTGTTCGCCTGCGACGACGCGCCGGCCATGGACCGCGTGACGGCCGCCGGAATCGTCGATCCCGCCAGCCGGGCGGACTTCGCCCGCAACCAGCTGGTGGTGGTCATCCCCGCCGTGTCCAGCGTGCCCTGGCGTCGGCTCACCGACCTCGCGCGCCTGGACGTGAAGCGCATCGCCATCGGCGATCCGGAGACCGTTCCCGCCGGGCGCCACGCCAAGGAGGTGCTCCAGACCGCCCGCATCTGGGCCGACGTGCGCGAGCGGCTGCTGCTGGAGCCCGACGTGCGCCAGGTGCTGGAGCGGGTGTCCCGCAACGAGGCCGACGCGGGCTTCGTCTATGCCACCGATGCGGCCCAGGCGGTCAACCGGGTGCTGGTCGTGGAGCGTCCGGCCACCGAGGCGCCCATCGGCTATCCCATGGCGGTGCTGCGGGAAGCCCCCGAGCCGGAGGCTGCCGGCGCATTCGCGGCGTTCGTGAAGGGCGAGATGGGGCGGCGCATCCTCGCCTCCCATGGATTCCTGCCGCCCTGAGCGGCTGCGAGGCCGTCCGGTCCGACGGCTTCATGTGACCAGATCCGGTGCCGCGAGGCTCAGTGCTTGAGCCACTGCGCGTCGCTCACCAGGCACATCCCGCCGAAGCGCTCGAGCAGCGGCCGCAGTTCCTCCAGCAGCGGCCCGGCCACGGGCTCGGCGCAGGCCACGAGGATCGCGGCGTTGCTGAACTCGCCCGACAGGCCGTCGCCGCTCTGCACGCCGCGATCGCCCTTGCCGAACAGGCCGCGCATCACGGTGTAGCCGCCAGGCCTGTGGCGGTCGAGCAGCGCCAGGACCTCGCGCAGCAGGTGTTCGGGAACCACGATGTCGATGCGCTTCACGGGTGTCATGGTCCTAGCTCCAGAACCGGGACAGCACGCCGTGATACAGCGGGATGCCCACGATGATGTTGAAGGGGAAGGTGATCACCAGCGACATGCCGAAGTACAGGCTGGCGTTGGCCTCGGGGATGGCGTAGCGCACCACGGCGGGGACCACGATGTAGGACGCGCTCGCCGCCAGCACCGACAGCAGGAAGGCGTCGCCCAACCCCAGTCCGAACGCGCGCGCCAGCAGCGCAGCGAGGGTTGCGTTCACCAGCGGCACGCAGATGCCGAAGGCGGTCAGGAAGGCCCCATTGTCGCGCAGCTCGCGGGCCCGCGCGGCCACCAGCAGCCCCATGTCCAGCAGGAAGAAGGCGAGGATGCCCTTCTGCAGCCCGGTGAAGGGCTCGAGCACCTTCCTGCCCGCATCGCCGGTGAGGAAGCCCACCAGCAGGCTGCCCAGCAGCAGCAGGTGAGCGCCGTCGGTGAAGGCCTCGTGCAGCACCTTGCCGATCTTCACCTGGCCCGAGGCGGCCGAGCCCGCGGCCTGGGCATTGCGGGTACGCACCATGCTGGCCAGCAGCACGGCCATGATGATGGCGGGCGACTCCATGAGCACCAGCGCCACGGTCATGTAGCCGCCGGGGGCGAGACCCTGGCGCTCGGCGAAGCCCATGGCGGTGATGAAGGTGACGGCGCTCACCGAGCCGTAGGTGGCGGCGATGGCGGCTGCGTCGAAGGCGTTGAGGCGCGTGCGCAGGATGCCGAAGGCATAGGCCGGGATCACGAAGGCGAGGATGATCGCCGCCAGCAGCGCCCAGCCCATGGCCGGCGTGAAGCCCGTGGTGGCCAGGCTCACGCCCCCCTTGAAGCCGATCACCAGCAGCAGGTAGAGCGAGAAGAACTTCGCGATCGCCGGCGGGACTTCCAGGTTGGAGCGGATCGCGCCCGCGAACAGCCCGAAGAAGAAGAACAGGATCGCGGGATCCATCAGGCTGGAAAGGAGTCTCGGGTCCATCGTGTCTGTTGTCCCTTGGAGGGGTTGGACGTGCGAACGG
>CAZXJW010000167.1:0-7237 GCA_964641005.1 uncultured Rhodocyclaceae bacterium | reverse complement strand
ACAGCTCGCGGCGATTCGGGGTCAGGTCTTGCCTGGCAAGACCTGACCCCGGGAAAGAGGCAACAGGCAAGACCTGACCCCGCAGCGGTTCGAACTGACCCATGACTCGTCCATCCTTCTGGCCACGTTTCGAGACAGCCACCCACCCCGACCCCATCGCCGGCGGAGGCCTGCTCTCGCGCCGCGCCTTCCTGCGCGGCGCGGCCGTGCTGGGCGGGGGCGCGATGCTGGGTGACGCCCTCGGCGCGGACGATCCGCGCGGCGCGGCCATGCCCTGGCAGAAGGAGCAGGGGCGGACGTTCTCCGGCTACGGCGAGCCCTCTTCGCACGAGCGCGGTGTCCAGCGTTCCATCCTGCAGCTCTTCGGCCCCATCGCCCCGGGCAACGGTGCGTCCTTCACGCCGCTGGAACGCCTGCACGGCATCGTCACGCCCGCGGGCCTGCACTTCGAGCGCCACCACGCCGGCGTGCCCGATGTCGACCCGGCACGCCACGCGCTTCTGCTGCACGGGCTGGTGGAGCGGCCGCTGCGCTTCTCCATCGAGCGCCTGATGCGCTATCCCATGGTCAGCCGCCTGCTGTTCATCGAGTGCTCCGGCAACAGCTTCCGCCAGAGCCAGAACGCGGGCGATGCGCCGCAACTCACCTGCGGCGAGATCCACGGCCTGCTGTCGTGCAGCGAGTGGACCGGCGTGTCGCTGTCGCTGCTGCTCGACGAGGCCGGCGTCGACCCCGGGGCCGGCTGGCTCGTGGCCGAGGGCGCGGACGCGGCCTCCATGGCGCGCTCCATCCCGCTGGAGAAGGCCCTCGACGACGCCATCGTGGCGCTGTACCAGAACGGCGAGCGGCTGCGCCCCGAGCAGGGCTACCCGCTGCGCCTGGTGCTGCCGGGCTGGGAGGGCAACATGGGCATCAAGTGGCTGCATCGCCTGAAGGTGGTGGCCGAGCCCATGCACGCGCGCGACGAGACCTCCCACTACACCGACCTGCTCCCCGACGGGAGGGCCGAGCAGTTCACCTTCGAGATGGGCGTGAAGTCGGTCATCACCCAGCCCTCGCCGGGCTGGCAGCTGCAGGGGCCGGGCTACTACGAGATCAGCGGCCTGGCCTGGTCGGGCGCGGGCAGGGTGGCGCGGGTGGAGGTGTCCGCGGATGGCGGCAGCTCCTGGGCCGATGCCGAACTGCTCGAGCCGGTGATGTCCCATTGCCTGGCACGCTTCCGGCTCGCGTGGCGCTGGAACGGGGCGCCGGCGTCGCTGCTCAGTCGTGCCACCGACGAGGACGGCCAGGTGCAGCCGGTGCGTGCCCAGTGGCTGAAGCGCTACGGCGCCAACCAGCGCTATCACTACAACGCCGTGCAGCGCTGGAAGGTGCTCGCCGACGGGAGGCTCGTGAATGCGTTCGACTAGCCGGATGACTCTCGCCGCCGTTCTCCTGGCCTGCGCCGGGTTGGCGGCCGCCGTCGCGTTCGCGGCCGACGATGCGCCGGTGCAGGCCTCGCCGCTGCCCCGCCTCGGCGAGACCCCTTCCGCCGCGGAGATCGCCGCCCGCGACATCGACATCGCCATCGACGGCGCGGGCCTGCCTCCCGGGCGCGGCACCGCCACCGACGGGGCGGACCTCTACGTGGAGAAGTGCGCCGCCTGCCACGGCCTGCGCGGGCACGGCGGCCCGGCCCCGGCGCTGGCCGGCGGCATCGGTTCGCTCGCCACGCGCCAGCCGCTGAAGACCGTGGGCAGCTACTGGCCCCATGCCACCACGCTGTTCGACTACGTGCGCCGTGCCATGCCCTACGACCGGCCGATGAGCCTGTCGGCCGACGAGACCTATGCACTGTCCGCCTTCGTGCTCTGGCTGAACCGCATCATCGGCCCGCGCGAGGAGATGAACGCGAGGACGCTGCCGGCCGTGCGCATGCCCAATCGCGACGGCTTCGTGGACGCCTGGTCGCGGCGCGGACGGGAGTAGCGCGCGCCATGGGCCGCGCGCGGTCGCGACTCGGCGGGCTGCTGCGCCGCGTGGCGCTGCTGTCGTGCCTCGCGTCCGCAGCCGTGTCCGGAGCGCTCGCCGCCCCTGAACCCGGCCGCGTGGAGCTGCTCCAGTACGGCGCTCCCGTGTCCGCCACCGACGGCGTGTTCGAGCTCGATCGCGCGCCCTTCGCCTTGCGCGTGACCCATCCCGGCACCCTGTCGCTGTTCGCCACCACCGATCCCGAGTCCGTGGGCAACGCCCGTGCCCTGTGGAGCGCGCCGCTGGTGGTGCCCCTGGGGGGCGGCGCGGCCGCGCGCGCCCTGGCGCTGCAGGTGGGCGAGGGCGGGCTGGAGTTCTACCAGGGCCTGTCGAACAGCTTCCTCGAGCGCTGGGGCGCCGCCATGGGCCGCCCGCAACTCGAGGAATACGCGCTGCTGCGCGAACGGCTGGGGCGCGAGCCGCAGATCCTGGTCAGCCCGCGACAGGGCGTGCCCGCCGGCGCCGACGGCGTGCAGCGATTCATGACCTTCGCGCTCGACGATCAACCGCTGCGCACCGCGGGCGTGCGCGAACTGGTGCTGTTCGTGTTCCTCGATCGTCCCTCCGAGGAGGCGGGGTCGTTGTGGAGCGTGGTGCAGGCGGTGGACGCGCTGCGACTGCGCTTCCGCGGCGCACCCGCGGCCGTGGCGGCGACCGATGCCACGGCGCCGGTGCTCGAACTGGACTGCGGTTCCGCCGCCGTGGTGGCCGCCGTGCGCAACGGCGACTGGAAGCGCGTGGAGCGGCTCATCGCACAGGGCCTGGACCTGGCGCGGCGCCTCGGGCCTTCCGCGGCGCCGCTGCTCGCCTGCGCCACGGGCGGTGCGGCGAGCCATCCGGCCGTGGTGAACGTGCTGCTGGAAGCCGGCGCCGACCCGGCCTCGCGAACCGGATCCGGCGCAACGCCGCTGCATTGGGCCATCCGCGCCGCATCGCCGGGCGGCCGCTCGCAGGCGCGACTGGGCGTGGTGGACCTGCTCATCGCCCGCGGCGCGGACGTGGACGCGGTGGACAACGCCGGCGAGACCCCGCTGCTGGAGGCGGTGTCGGCCAACCAGCCCGAGATCGCCGCGCGGCTGCTCGCCGCCGGCGCCGACGTGCAGCTGCCCGATCCGCGCGGCGAGACGCCCGCGGCCCGCGCCACCCGCCTGGGCCTGTCCGACCTCGCCGACCTGCTGCTGCTCTACGCGCCCTGAGCGGCGCGCCGCCGCCAGCGCTGCCAGCGTTCCTTGCCCTCGAACACCGGGATCACGCTGGTGACGGCTTCGTCCAGCTCGCGCTCGAATGCCTGCCCCAGCAGCTCGCGCTGCGCGGCCGGAGCGATGCCGAAGGGCGGGCCGCGCTCGTTGTCGTCGAAGAAGAAGAACCCCGACAGCTCGCCGCCGGGGCGCAGCACCTGCGCCATGCGGCGGGCGTAGTCGGGCCAGATCCGGCGCGGCAGCGCGCACAGGAAGGCGCGCTCGTACACCGCGTCGAAGCCCGTGCCCGCGTCGAAGGCGAAGAAATCCGCCTCCTGCACGCGATCGGCGAAGCAGGCCAGGTTGCGCTTCGCCAGCTCCACCGCCGCGGGGCTGAAGTCGATGGCCAGGACGTCCAGGCCCGCTTCTGCCAGCAGGTACACCTCGTAGCCCGAGCCGCAGCCCGGCACGAGCACGCGGCTGCCAGGCGCGAGGGTGCGGGCCCAGGCCGCGAAGCGCGGCGGCGCGGCGCCGGCATCCCAGGGCATGACGTGATCCCGGTAGCGGGTTTCCCAGAATTCGGGGCGGGCGGCGTCCTGGGCCATGGAGCGTTCCTAGCGCAAGTTGTCCGAGGCGCGTTGCACCACCGCCAGCGCCAGTGCGCCGAGTGCCCCGGCACCCACCGCGTACTGGAGTTGCACGGCCTGCGGATAGCCGGTCTTGAGCCCGGCGAGCAGCGCCACCGCGCAGGCCGCGCCCACCACCGCCAGCAGCGCCTGCACGGGCGCACCCAGCCCCACCGGGAAGCGCCGCGCCAGCGCCGTGCCCAGCAGCGCGCAGCACCACCCGCCCGCGGCGCCCGCCGCGATGTCCATCGGCCAGTGCACCCCCACCACGGCGCGCGACAGTCCCACCAGCGTGGCCGTGGCCAGCGCGGCGGCACGGATCCACGGCGAGCGGAAGTGCAGCCACAGCAGCGTGGCGCCCACGAAGATGGTGGTGGTGTGGCCGGAGGGGAAGGAGTGGGCCTTGTACGCCGGGCCGATCACCGTCAGCGCCTCGGCCGCCAGCACCGAGGGCGGCCGCGGCAGGTCGGCGAAGGGCTTGATCCCGTGCACGAAGGCCGTGGCCAGCAGCGCGCTGGGCGCCAGCGCCCAGACGATGTCCGGTCGGCGCAGCACGAAGGGCGTGAACAGCGCCAGCGCCACCGCCGTGTCGCCGAGCACCGTGACGTAGGGCCAGGGTGCGGGGCCGGTCACGAGGCTCCAGGCATTGAGGGCCGCGAAGGCCGCCTGGTTGCCGCCCGTGACGGCCAGCAGCACGGCAATGGCCACTGCCGCGGCCGGCACCGCCCAGGTGGCGGGCGAGCGCCAGTCGATGGGCGGACTCACTGCGCCGCCCCGGGCAGCCGCACCAGGGCGATGCCGTTGCGCTGGTAGAGCATCTCCACGCCCTCCGCGCCGCCGGGCTGCTCGCGCAGCTTCTTCATGCGCACCAGCGCGATCTCGCCCGGGCGCGGGTCGCGTCGCGGCACGAGGTGCCCGGAATAGACGATGAAGCTCGGCGTGTTCAGGCCCCACATCACCACCGGCCAGCCACGTTCGCGCGCCAGCAGCGCCGCCTCCTTCACGGGCGCCTGCTGGGCCTCGCCCGCGGCGGGCAGAACGAACAGCGCCATGGCCGCGGCCTGGGTCACGCCCACGGCCATGAGTCGAGCATCCAGCGGCAGCCTGCGCAGCGCCATGAGCGCGATCACCAGCACGCAGGCGCCGAGGGTGAAGATCGTGAAACCCGCGCCCAGCGTCTCGCGTACCGAGCCCAGGGCCTCGCGGTAGTAGGGGTCGGCCACGCGCGGCGAGAACTGCTCCACCAGCCACGGCGCCGCGCCCAGCAGCGCGAACACGGCCAGTGCCGGCAGCAGCGCCAGCACCCCGGAGCGCAGCCGCCGCGCCTGCAGCGCCATGACGATGAACAGCCCCGTGTAGCCGTAGAACACGTAGTGCGGCAGCTTGGTGCCCGAGGCGGAGAAGAACAGGAACACGAAGCCGAACCACAGCAGGCAGAAGCGCTGCAGGTCGTCGGCCCAGATGGCCCGGATCGAGCGGCCGGCGTTGAGCAGTGGCGCCAGGAAGGGCAGGGTGGCCACGAACAGCCAGGGCACGTAGAAGAACAGGCTGCCGTCGAAGCCGTGCATGGGCGCCCGGAAGCGATCCACGTTGTGCTTGAACAGGAAACCCCTCACGAAGGCGTCGCCTTCCTTCCAGTACTGGGCGGCGTACCAGGGCGCGGCGATCGCCAGCATCAACGCGATGCCGGCGGGGTCGAGCACGGCTCGCAGCCAGGTCTTCAGGTCGCGCTTCGTCAGGCAGTACAGGAAGGTGGTGGCCAGCGGCCGCAGGATGGCAACGGGGCCCTTGGCCAGCAGCCCGAAGCCCATGGCCACGTACGCGCACAGCAGCCAGGCACGGCGGCCCTCGCGCAGGTACAGGAACGCGCTGGCCATGGCGGTGACGATCAGGAAGTTGAGCAGCGCATCGGCGATGGCGGCCCGCCCGATCACGGTGATGCCCGCGGCCGTGGCCGTGAATCCGGCGGCGAGCAGGGCGGGGCGGATCCCGGCCACGCGACGCACGAACAGCAGCACCATCAGCACCCAGCCCGTGGCGCACAGCGCCGAGGGCAGCCGGAAGGCGAATTCGTTCACGCCGAAGGCCAGCACCGACACCGCCTGCAGCCAGTAGATCAGCACCGGCTTGTCGTAGCGAGGCTCGCCGTTCAGGAAGGTGGAGATGTAGTCGCCGCGCTCGAGCATCTCGCGGGTGGCCTCGGTGAAGGCGCCCTCGTCGAGGTCGAACAGCGGCACGGCGCCCAGGCCGGCGAAGAAGGACAGCAGCACGCCGGCGAGAAGCAGCAGCGCGAGACCGGGATGACGGCGCAGGTCCTCGCGCAGCGAGGCCGGGGGCGGGGCGCTCATGGGCGGCGCGATGGTAGCAGGAACAGCGGTGCCGCCGCCGCGCCCTGGATGACGCCGCAGATGCCGTACAGCAGTCCGGTGCCCGCGGCGAGATCGGCCGGCACGCCGGCGGTGCCCAGCACCGCCACGGCCGCCAGTTCGCGGGTGCCGAAGCCGGCGATGCCCAGCGGCAGGGCCGCCATCACGAAGATGGGCGCGGCCGCGGCGAACATCACCAGCGGCGTCACCGACAGGCCGAGCGACCAGCCGCAGGCCGCCAGTGCCGCCGAGGACAGCAACTGGACCAGCAGCGACAGCCCGAGCGTGGCGGCGAGCCGGCGGCGCAATCCGGTGGCCGGATCGCGCACCCGGTCGGCGAGGTCGGCGAGCTTCGCCGCGGCGGCCACGGGCAGGCGGCGCAGCCACGCGACGGGCCAGGGCAGGAAGGGGGCCACCACGATGAAGCCCAGCACCGTGCCATAGCTCGCCAGCACCGCGCGATCGCCCTCGCCGCCGGAGAGCGTGACCCCGGCGGCTGCTGCGGCCCCGGCGGCCACGAAGGACAGCACGCACAGGGTCCACAGGCCGGAGAGCCGGTCGAAGGCCACCGAGGCGGCGGACTCCAGCAGCGGGTTGCCCAGGCGCGCGAGCTCGGCGCTGCGCAGCAGGTCGCCCGACACGGTGGCGCCGGGCAGCAGCGTGTTGCTGGTCATGCCGCGGAAGTACATGGGCACCAGCGGTGCCGTGGGTGCGGCCAGCCCGAGCGCGCGGGCGATGGCCGCCCAGCGTGCGGCGCTCACCACGTTGGAGGCCACGGCCAGCGCGAGCGCCAGCGCGAACACCGCCGGGTCCACGCGACGCAGCGCGCCGGTGATGCGCTCGGGTCCCACGAACCACACCACCGCCGCCAGCAGGGCGAAGCCGCCCGCCAGGCGCAGCAGCAGCCTGGTCACCCTCAGCCGGGGCGGCGCGGGGCGGGCCGCGGCGCGCTGCGGGTCATGTACTGGGAGCGGCCCTGGGGCTCGTGCCAGATGCGGGTGAGCAGCTCGCCCAGCACGCCGGTGGCCACCAGCTGCACGCCGATGAGCACCAGCAG
>CAZXJW010000166.1:0-7237 GCA_964641005.1 uncultured Rhodocyclaceae bacterium | reverse complement strand
CAACGCGGTGGTGAACGGCCTAGTGGAGAAGCGCGCCATGCTCTCGCACGCCCTCGGCCAGGGCATCACGGCCACGGACGCGCAGCTTGCCAAGGTCATCACCCAGATCCCCGTGTTCCAGGACCGCTCCACCGGCAAGTTCTCCGAGAGCCGTTACCAGGAACTGCTGCGCGCCCAGGGCATGACCCCGGCCGGGTTCGAGGACCAGATCCGTCGCGACCTGAGCCTCGCCCAGGTCCGCGACGCGGTCGCGCGCACCAACGTCCTGCCCGTGGCGGTGGCCGAGCGCCTGGGGCGCATCCGCGAACAGCAGCGCGAGGTGAGCCAGTGGGTGTTCGCGCCCGCGAAGTACATGGGCGGCGAGAAGCCCTCCGAGGCGGACGCGAAGAAGTACTACGAGGAGCACCGCCAGCAGTTCGCGATCCCCGAGCGGGCGCGCGTGGAGTTCGTGGTGCTCTCGGGCGATTCCCTGGCGCGCGGCGTGCCCGTGACGGCCGAGGAGGTGAAGGCCTTCTACGACAGCCACGCGGCGCAGTACACCAAGCCCGAGGAGCGCCGCGCCAGCCACATCCTGATCAGCGTGGCGAAGGATGCCACGGCCGAGGCGAAGGCTGCCGCGAAGACCAGGGCCCAGGCGCTCGCCGACGAGGCGCGCAAGACCCCGCAACGCTTCGCCGAACTCGCACGCAGGAACTCCCAGGATCCCGGTTCCGCCGCGAGCGGCGGTGACCTTGGCTTCGTGGGCCGGGGCGCCATGGTGAAGCCCTTCGACGATGCCATGTTCGCCATGAAGCAGGGCGAGATCGCGGGGCCGGTGGAGACGCAGTACGGTTTCCACGTCATCCGCCTGGACGCCATCAAGCCCGGCGAGGTCACGCCGCTGGAGAAGGTGCGCGGCGAGATCGAGCAGGAGGTGCGCAAGCCCAAGGTGAGCAAGGCGTTCGCCGAGGCCGTGGAGAACTTCCAGAACCTGGTCTACGAGCAGCCAGACAGCCTCAAGCCGGCTGCGGAGGCGCTCAAGCTCCCCATCCAGACCAGCGACTGGATCACGCGCAATGGCGGAGGCAATCCGCTGCTCGCCAAGCCGGCGCTGCTCGCCAAGATCTTTTCCGAGGATGCCATCAAGGGCAAGCGCAACACCGAGGCCGTGGACACGGGCGAGGGCAACTTCGTGGCCGCCCGCGTGCTGGAGCACAAGGCGGCGGACTACCTGCCCTTCGAGTCTGTGAAGTCCGACATCGAGATCGTGCTCATGGGCGAACGCGCTCGCAGCCGCGCGCAGTCCGAGGGCAAGGCGGCGCTGGAGAAGCTGCGCAAGGGCGAGGCAGCAGGCGCGGGCTTCGAGGCACCCCAGCTCGTTTCGCTGCAGAACCCCGGAGGACTTCAGCCGGAGGCTGCCCGGGACGTGTTCAGCGCCGACCCGTCGAAGCTTCCGGCCTACGTGGGCGCGACCGTGGCCGACGGGCGGTTCATCGTCTACCGCGTGAGCAAGGTGCTGGAAGGCAAGGCGCTCGGTACGGAGGAGGCGAAGGCGCTGCAGAAGCAGCTCGCCCAGCTCGCCGCCCAGGAGCAGCTCGAGGCCTACGTGAAGGTGGTGAAGGCAGGGGCGGGCGTGGAGATCGACGCCGCCAAGGTGGAGCGCAAGGGACCCTGATCCTGCGCCGGTCCCCGCAGCGCGGGGACCGGCAGCCGTCTCGCTATTCCAGCGATGCGAGCGCCGTGGTGCTGAATCCCGCGTCCACGTGCAGCACCTCCCCGGTGATGCCCGCCGCGAGCGGGCTCAGCAGGAAGGCCGCGGCGTTGCCCACGTCCTCGATGCTCACGTTGCGCCGCAGCGGCGCGGTCTTCTCGTTGAAGGACAGGATCTTTCCAAAGCCGCCGATGCCCGCCGCCGCCAGCGTCTTGATCGGACCGGCGGAGATGGCGTTCACGCGGATGCCCCCCGGGCCGAGGCTCTGGGCCATGTAGCGCACGGCGGCTTCCAGGCTCGCCTTGGCCAGGCCCATCACGTTGTAGTTGGGCAGCGAGCGTTCCGCGCCAAGGTAGCTCAGGGTGAGCAGCGCGCCCTCGCGCCCTTGCATCATGGGCCGCGCGGCCTTCGCCAGGGCGGCGAAGCTGTAGGCGCTGATGTCGTGGGAGATGCGGAAGGCTTCGCGGCTCACGCTGTCGAGGAAGTCGCCCGACAGCGCTTCGCGCGGCGCGAAGGCGATGGAGTGCACCAGGCCGTCCAGGCCATCCCACGCGGCGCCGAGCTGGGCGAACAGCGCGGCGATCTCCTCGTCCGAGGCCACGTCGCAGGGGAACACCAGCGTGCTGTCGAACTCCGCGGCCAGTTCCACCACCCGGTCGCGCACGCGCTCACCCTGGTAGGTGAAGGCGAGCTGGGCGCCCTCGCGCTGCGCCGCGCGGGCGATGCCGTATGCGATGGACCGGTTGCTGAGCAGGCCGGTGACCAGGATCTTCTTGTCCTGCAGGAAGCCCATGCGTTTTCCTCGCGTGAAGTAGGCCGCTATTATAGGTGCCGCCCCAGGGGACCGGACCCACGGCGACCACGGCCCTTCCCGGACGTTCATGCCGGGGCCCCGGACCGGACCCCCGACATCCCCCTTCGACATCGGCCTCCCACACCGAACCCTGTTCCGCGCCCCGATGCCCGCTGCCCTGCCTGCTTCCCTTCGCCTGCTGGCCGCCGTCGCGGCAACGCTCGCGCTGTCGGGCTGCGAGCGCGCCTGGAACGATCCCTATCCGCCCTCCGAACGGGGCAGCAACACGCTGTATTCCTCCTTCGCCGAGCGTCCCAAGCACCTCGATCCGGTGCAGTCCTACAGCTCGAACGAGATCGTGTTCACGGCCCAGGTCTACACGCCGCCACTGCAGTACCACTACCTCAAGAGACCCTTCGAGCTGAAGACCTTCGCGGCCGCGGAGATGCCGAAGGTGAGCCATCTCGACGCCGAGGGCAGGCCGCTGCCCGAGGGTGCGCCGGCGGAGAAGGTGGCCTTCAGTCTGTACGAGGTGACGCTTCGGCCCGACCTGCGCTACCAGCCGCACCCGGCCTTCGCGCAGCGCGCCGACGGCAGCCCGCGCTACGTCCCCATCGCCCCCGAGGAGGCGCGCGGCCTGCGCTCGCCCATGGCGCTGGCGGAGCAGGGCACGCGCGCCGTGCGCGCCGAGGACTTCGCCTACCAGATCAAGCGCCTCGCCCATCCGAAGCTGCATTCGCCGGTGTTCGGCCTGATGGCGGACTACATCGTGGGTCTGAAGGAGTACGGCGAGAGGCTCAGGAAAGCGCAGGCCGACCTCGAACGCGAGGCTGGCCCCGACGCCTGGCTCGACCTGCGGCGCTTCCCGCTCGAGGGCGTGGAGGTGGTGGACGAGCACACCTATCGCGTGAAGCTGAAGGGCCGCTATCCGCAGTTCGTGTACTGGCTGGCCATGCCCTTCTTCGCGCCGGTGCCCTTCGAGGCCGAGCGCTTCTACGCCCAGCCGCTGCTGGCATCGCGCAACATCACCCTCGACTGGTTCCCCGTGGGCGCCGGGCCCTACATGCTGGTCACCAACGACCCGAATCGCCGAATGGTGCTGGAGCGCAATCCGAACTTCTTCGGCGAGACCTATCCCGCGGAGGGCGAGCCCGCCGACGCCGACGCCGGCCTGCTCGCCGACGCCGGCAGGCCCATCCCCTTCGTGGAGCGCGCCGTGTTCAGCCTCGAGAAGGAGGCCATTCCCTACTGGAACAAGTTCCTGCAGGGCTGGCACGACGCCTCGGGCATCACCTCGGATGCCTTCGACCAGGCGGTGCAGGTGGGCAGTGGCGGGCAGGTGATGCTCACCGACGAGATGCAGGCCAAGGGCATCCAGCTCAAGACGGCGGTGGCGCCGTCCACGTTCTACATGGGCTTCAACATGCTCGATGCCGTGGTGGGCGGCACGGGCGAGCGTTCGCGCAAGCTGCGCCAGGCCATCTCCATCGCCGTGGACTACGAGGAGTACATCGCCATCTTCGCCAATGGCCGCGGCATCCCGGCCATGGGGCCGATCCCGCCGGGCATCTTCGGTTACCGCGAAGGCGAGGCGGGCATCAACCCGGTGGTGTACGACTGGGTGGACGGCGCACCGCGGCGCAAGCCCATCGAGGCGGCGCGCAAGCTGCTCGCCGAGGCGGGCTATCCGCGCGGCACCGATGCCGCCACCGGCGCGCCGCTCACGCTCTACCTGGATGGCACCGCCCGTGGTCCCGACGACAAGGCGCGCCTGGACTGGCTGCGCAAGCAGTTCGCCAAGCTCGACGTCAACCTGGTGGTGCGCGCCACCGACTACAACCGCTTCCAGGAGAAGATCCGCAAGGGCAACGCCCAGATCTTCTACTGGGGCTGGAACGCCGACTACCCCGATCCCGAGAACTTCCTGTTCCTGCTGCACGGCGCGCAGTCGAAGGTGGAGTCCCAGGGGGAGAACGCATCCAACTGGAAGAGCCCCGACTTCGACCGGCTGTTCGAGCGCATGAAGGCCATGGACAACGGCCCCGAACGGCAGGCCATCATCGACGAGATGTCGGCCATCGCGCGCATCGACGCACCGTGGCTGTGGGGCCTGCACCCCAAGGAGTACGGCCTGGCCCACGGCTGGGTGCTCAACCGCAAGCCCAACCAGATCGCCAACAACCTGCTCAAGTACCAGCGCATCGACGTGGCGCGACGAGACAGCCTGCGCGCCGCCTGGAACCGTCCGGTTCTCTGGCCGCTTGCGGCGCTGGGGCTGCTGGTGGTGGCGGTGGCGGTGCCTGCGGTGCGCACCTGGCGTCGCCGCGAGCGCGGCACGGCGCGCCTGTCGCCGGCGGCGGGAGGCTGAGACCGTGCTCGGCTACCTGGTGCGACGGCTGCTCTACGCCATCCCCATCCTGGTGGGGGTGAACCTGCTCACTTTCGCGCTGTTCTTCGTCGTGAACACGCCCGACGACATGGCCCGCATGCAGCTGGGCATCAAGCGCGTGACGCCCGAGGCCATCGAGCGCTGGAAGCAGGAGCGCGGCTACGACCGGCCGGTGTTCTGGAACGGTGCCGCCGAGGGCGCGCGCAAGGCCACCGACACCATCTTCTTCGACCACTCGGTGAGGCTGTTCGCCTTCGAGTTCGGCAAGGCCGAGTCCGACGGACGCGACATCCGGGAGGAGATCGGCCGGCGCATGTGGCCGAGCCTGGCCATCGCGCTGCCGGTGTTCCTGGTGGGCCTGGCGGCCTACGTGAGCTTCGCGCTGCTCATGGCGCTGTTTCGGGCCACCGCGCTCGACTTCGCGGGGGTGGTGCTGTGCGTGACCGCCATGTCCGTGTCCGGCATGTTCTACATCATCGGCGGCCAGTACCTGGTGAGCAAGCTGTGGAACCTGGCGCCCATCTCGGGCTTCGCCGAGGGCCTGGCCGCGTGGCGCTTCATGCTGCTGCCAGTGGCCGTGGCGCTGGTGGCGGGCTTCGGCGAGAGCAGCCGCTGGTACCGCACCATCTTCCTCGAGGAGATCGGCCGTGACCACGTGCGCACGGCCCGCGCCCGCGGCCTGGGCGAGGCGAGGGTGCTGTTCCGCCACGTGCTGCCCAACGCCATGATCCCCATCCTCACCGGCGTGGTGGTGGTGATCCCCTCGCTGTTCATGGGCAGCCTCGTGATGGAGTCCTTCTTCGGCATCCCGGGGCTGGGCAGCTACACCATCGACGCCATCGGTTCCCAGGACTTCGCGGTGGTGCGCAGCATGGTGTTCCTGGGCTCGGTGCTCTACATCGCCGGGCTGGTGCTCACCGACGTGTCCTACACGCTGGTGGACCCGCGGATCCGCTTCGAATGATGCCCATCCAGCCGGTCATCCTGTGGACCGATGCGCTGGTGTTCGCGCTGCTCGCCAGCGTGGCGGCATTCGCGTGGTTCACCCTGTCGCGCGAGCACCTGCGCGCGCCATGGCGCAAGGTGGTGCGCTCCACCAGCGGCATGGTGGCCGCCACGGTGCTCGCCTGCTTCGTGCTGGTGGGGCTGCTGGATTGCCTGCACTACCGCAAGGCGCTGCCACCCGAGCCCGGCAAGCCGGCCGTGCAGCGCTGGTCTCCGGAAGTGCTCTCGGCCCTGGATGCGCTGGCCGCGCCGCTGCGGGAGCGGCAGGAGCGCACCTTCTCGGCGCCCTTCGCGGCCTACGGGCATTCCAAGGAATCGATCGCGCGCCCCGGCGGCACGCTGGTGCGAGACTATCCCCGGCTGAAGTTCGGCGGCGCTCACCTGCGCGATCCCGCGCGGGAGCGTGCGGCCGACATCGCAGGCGGAGTCCTGCGCGGCGCGGCCGCCGCGGCGCTCGCCTGGGTTCTGCTCGCCTCTCTGCTCACCGGGATCGGCGCGGCGCGCCGCAGCCGCAGCTTCGCGGAGATCTCGGGGGCAGCGTGGCGCGGCGAGCTCGACGTGCCGCTTCGGGCCGTACTCCTGACGGCAGCCATCATCCTGCTGGTGGTGGCGCCGCTCGTGCTGCTGTCGGGCCGCTACCACGTCTTCGGCACCGACAAGGTGGGGCAGGACGTGCTCTACCTCACGCTCAAGAGCATCCGCACCGGCCTGGTGATCGGCACCGTCACCACCCTGGTGATGCTGCCATTCGCCCTGGCGCTGGGCCTGATGGCCGGCTATTTCCGCGGCTGGGTCGACGACCTCATCCAGTACCTCTACACCACCCTGAGCTCGATTCCCGGCGTGCTGCTGATCGCCGCGGCGGTGCTGATGATGCAGGTCTACATGGACACCCGACCCGAGACCTTCGACTCGGTCACCCGCCGCGCCGACTTCCGCCTGCTGTTCCTCTGCGTGATCCTGGGTGTCACCAGCTGGACCGGGCTGTGCCGGCTGCTGCGCGGAGAGACCCTCAAGCTGCGCGAGCTCGAGTTCGTGCAGGCCGCCCGCGCCTTCGGCGTGGGGCCCTGGCGCATCCTCGCGCGCCACGTGCTGCCCAACGTGCTGCACATCGTGATCATCTCCACGGTGCTCGGCTTCAGTTCGTTGGTGCTCGCCGAGGCGGTCCTGTCCTACGTGGGCGTGGGCGTGGATCCGGCCATGAACAGCTTCGGAACCATGATCAACTCGGCGCGCCTGGAACTGGCGCGCGAGCCCGTGGTGTGGTGGTCGCTGGGCGCGGCCTTCGGCTTCATGCTGGCGCTGGTGCTTTCGGCCAACCTGTTCGCCGACGCCGTGCGCGACGCCCTCGACCCGAGGG
>CAZXJW010000165.1:0-7239 GCA_964641005.1 uncultured Rhodocyclaceae bacterium | reverse complement strand
GCCGCGATGCGTGCCCGCACCTGGTACTCGCCCAGCACGTCCACGTCCTCCTCGGGGAAGTCGATGGCGGCCTCCAGCAGGACCCGCAGGTCCACCAGGGCGTCCATGAGGTCCTTCACCTGCTCCGAGAACGCGCCCCGCAGGCTGCGCAGCGCCGCCCGCGCCGCGCTCGCGGATCCGGCATCGATGAGGTCGGCCACGGCTTCGGCCTGGGCAAGGTCGAGACGGCCGTTCAGGAACGCGCGGCGGGAAAACTCGCCGGGCTCGGCGAGCCGCGCCCCGAGCTCCACGCAGCGCTGCACCAGCGCCTGGCGCGGCACCGTGCCCCCGTGGCACTGGAACTCCACCACGTCCTCGCCGGTGTAGGAGCCGGGGGCCTCGAAACGCAGGATCAGGCCTTCGTCGAGCGGCTCGCCACGGGCATCGCGGAACAGGGCGAGCCGCGCCACGCGCACGGGTGGCAGCGACCCCGCCACCGCCGAGGCGATCTCGCCGGCGCGCGGACCGGACAGCCGAACGATCGCCACCGCCGCCCGGCCCGGGGCCGTGGCCGGCGCGACGATGGTGTCAGCGCTTGGAAGCCCCAAGGCCAGCCTTCTCGAGCTGGCGATTGATCGCCCACTGCTGGGCGATGGACAGGATGTTGTTCACCAGCCAGTACAGCACCAGGCCGGCGGGGAAGAAGAAGAAGAACACCGAGAAGGCGATGGGCATGATCTTCATGATCTTCGCCTGCACGGGATCCGGGGGCTCCGGGTTCAGGCGGGTCTGGATGATCATGCTGATGCCCATCAGCACCGGTAGCACGTAGAACGGGTCCTGTGCCGACAAGTCATTGATCCACAACATGAAAGGCGCCTGGCGCATCTCCACGCTGCCGAGCAGAACCCAGTACAGCGCGATGAACACCGGGATCTGCACCACGATGGGCAGGCAGCCACCCAGCGGGTTGATCTTCTCGGTCTTGTAGAGCTCCACCATGGCCTGGTGCAGCTTCTGCCGGTCGTCGCCGTGGATCTCCTTGAGCTTCTGCAGCTTCGGCGCCATCACCCGCATCTTCGCCATGGAGCGGTACGAGGCCGCCGACAGCGGGAAGAACACCAGCTTGATGAGCACCGTGAGCAGCACGATGGCCACGCCCCAGTTCCTCACCCAGTCGTGGATGTGCTTGAGCACCCAGAACAGCGGCACCGCGATCACCGTGAGCCAGCCGTAGTCCACCGTCAGGTCGAGCCCGGGTGCGAGCGCGGCGAGCTTGTCCTGTTCCTGGGGCCCCACGTACAGCGGGACGGTGCTGGTGATCGCACCGCCCGGCGCGGCGGTGCCCGCGGGCACGATCACACCCGCCTCGAACAGGCCGTCGCCCAGCGCGCGTGCGTAGAACTCCCGCGGCGTGGACTGGGGCGGCAGCCACGCGGACACGAAGTAGTGCTGCACCATGCCGATCCAGCCATCCTGCACGTCCTTGGGCAGGGTGGCCTTGCCCTTGGCCACGTCGCCGAAGTCGACCTTCTTGTACTTGTCCTTGTCGGTGTACACCGCCACGCCCGTGAAGGTGGGCACCCATCGCGAATCGCCCTTGGGCGGCTTGTTGTCGCGGATCAGCTTGTAATAGGCGAAGGGCGACAGCGGCTCGGCGCCGGTGTTGCGGATCTCCTGGCTCACCTCGATGACGTAGCTGTCGCGCTTGAACCGGAAGCGCTTCGTCACCTTGACCCCAGGCTGGGGCTCGGCTTCCGTCAATGTGAGCACCAGCTCATCCTGGCCGGGTGCCAGGGTCAGGGCCGTGGCGTCGGCGCGGAACGGGGTCTTGTGGGTGGGCAGCCCCTGGCCGATCAGGCCGCTCTGGGCCATGTAGGTGTGCTCGCCCGCCGGCTGGAGCAGCACGAAGGGCTCCTCCGGCGCATCCACCGCGCCGTGACGCAGCAGGGAGACCTTGCGCACGTCGCCACCGACGGTGCCGATCTCCACCCGCATCAGGTCGGTCTCGACCGTGACGGTCTCGCCCCTGGCGGAGGCGCCGGTGGACAGCGGCGCCGGCACCGGCGAGGCCTTGGGCGCATCGCCGGCGGCGCCGGTGGCCGGCAGCCGCTGCGGCACGGGCGTGTCGTCGCCCGGGGCCGCGGCCGTGGGGGCGGCGGGGGCCTGGGGCTTGGGCCCGTAGGCCTTCATCCAGTTCTCGCCCAGCAGGAACAGCGAGACGCAGAAGACGATCAGGAATACGAGTCGGGACGCTTCCATCGGGGATTCAGGTCAGGGTACCGGGTCGTATCCGCCCGGATGCCAGGGGTTGCAGCGGCACAGTCGCCGCGTGGCGAGCCACCCGCCCCGGACGGCGCCATGACGGCGCAGCGCCTCGAGGGCATAGTCGGAACAGGTGGGATGGAATCGGCAGCTCTGCGGGAGCAGGGGGCTCACCGCCAGCTGGTAACCCCGGATCAGGCCGCGGGCACCACGGGTGGCGAGGCTGGCGGCGTGAGCAGGCTTGCCAGTTCGGCCTTCGCCTCCGGCTCCTGCGCCGCTTCCGGCGCCTTCTTCACGCGAACCACCCAGTCCCACCCGGAAAGCCCCTCTTGTCTCACCCGGAAGATCGCTCGGATCAGGCGCTTGATCCGGTTGCGGCGGACGTTGGTGCCGGTGCTGCGGCGAGCCACGATCATGCCGAGTCGGGCGCCGCTGCGGCCGTTGGCCACCCGATGGACCGAGAAGAAGATGCCCTGCTGTCGGCGTCCGGTTTCGAACGCCCGCTGGAACGCTGCAGGTCCTGCGAGCCGCGCGGGCTTCGGAAAGCGCGCCCTGCGGCGGTCGGACGGCGTCAGACGGCGAGCCGGGCCCGGCCCTTGGCGCGGCGGGCGTTGATGACGGCGCGGCCGCTCTTGGTCTTCATGCGGACGCGGAAGCCGTGGGTGCGCTTGCGGCGCGTCACGGACGGTTGGTAGGTGCGCTTCATGGCCAGCTCCAAAAAAAGGCCGCGTATTAGACGCTTGCACGCAAGCCCTTGTCAACTCACAGGTTCGCGGACATCCGCCCTGTGGATAACTATGCTGCGTCCTGCTAACATCCTCGACCCCGGAAACGGGATCGACGTCCTGCCATCGTGGCCCTGCCCGAAGCGGACGAACACCATAACCACAACATCGACGAGACCCTGCACGACCGTCCCCCGCCTGCGGCGGACGGCCACGCCGCCCTCATGCACCTGCCCGCCACCATGCCCTCCCTCTGGGACGGCTGCCAGTCCGAGTTGCGCAAGCTGCTCTCCGAGCAGCAGTACCGCACCTGGATCCAGCCGCTCGAGGCCACCGAGGCCGCGGGCCAGCTGCACCTGGCGGCGCCCAACCGCTTCGTGCTGGAGTGGGTGCGGGACAAGTTCCTCAAGACCATCGAGGGCCTGGCCTCCGAGATCACCCGCGGCGAGGCGCGTGTGAGCCTGGCGCTGCGCGAACCCGGCCAGCGCCGTCCCGCCGAGGAAGTGCCGCCGCCCGCACCCGCCGCGAGTCCCACCATGACCGCAGGCGAAGCGGCCCGCGCCGAGGCGGTCCGGCCCCTGAACGGCAGCGGCAACAGCACCGACCGCGGCCGCCTCAATCCCCAGTTCACCTTCGATACCTTCGTTGCCGGCAAAGCCAACCAGCTCGCCCGTGCCGCCGCCATCCAGGTGGCCGAGCATCCCGGCTCGGCCTACAACCCCCTGTTCATCTACGGCGGCGTGGGGCTGGGCAAGACCCACCTCATCCAGGCCATCGGCAACACGGTGCTCTCGCACCATCCCCAGGCGCGCATCCGCTACATCCACGCCGAACAGTACGTCTCCGACGTGGTGCGGGCCTACCAGCACAAGTCCTTCGATGGCTTCAAGAAGTTCTACCACTCCCTCGACCTGCTGCTGATCGACGACATCCAGTTCTTCAGCGGCAAGAACCGCACGCAGGAAGAGTTCTTCTACGCCTTCAACGCGCTGATCGACGCCCACAAGCAGGTGATCATCACCTGCGACACCTACCCGCGCGAGATCGAGGGCATGGAAGACCGCCTGATCTCGCGCTTCGGCTGGGGCCTGACGGTGGCCATCGAACCGCCCGAGCTCGAGATGCGCGTGGCGATCCTGCTGCGCAAGGCCGAGTCCGAGGGCGTCAGCGTCCCCGAGGACGTGGCCTTCTTCATCGCCACCCACATCCAGTCCAACGTGCGCGAGCTCGAGGGGGCGCTCAAGCGCGTGTTCGCCTTCTGCCGCTTCAACGGCGCCACCATCGGCGTGGATTCCGCCCGCGAGGCCCTGCGCGACCTGCTGGCCGTGCAGACCCGCCAGATCACCGTGGAGAACATCCAGAAGACGGTGGCCGACTACTACAAGCTCAAAGTCTCGGAGATGTACTCCAAGAAGCGCTCGCGCACCGTCGCGCGACCGCGCCAGGTGGCCATGGCGCTGGCCAAGGAACTCACCGACCTGAGCCTGCCCGACATCGGCGATGCCTTCGGGGGTCGCGACCACACCACCGTGCTGCACGCCTGCCGCAAGGTCACCGAGCTGCGGGCCACCATGCCCGAGATCGCCCGTGACTACGACGCGCTCATGCAGGTACTGCGGGGATAGCCTTGGGACGGATTGTGGATGAATCACCCCGCCTGCCCCGTCGCCGCGAATCCATCCTTTTTTATCCACAGCCTGTCCAGCCCTTCTCCA
The DNA here is from genome assembly GCA_964641005.1 of uncultured Rhodocyclaceae bacterium. Taxonomy (GTDB): domain Bacteria; phylum Pseudomonadota; class Gammaproteobacteria; order Burkholderiales. Next base: position 2,555 of record CAZXJW010000165.1, on the reverse strand, counting down.
CCGACTGCCCCGGCCCGCAAACCCGCACCAGTGCTGGCTCAAGCCCGGTTATCCCGTTTCCGGTCCTCCCTTATCAACCTTAACCTCTGCAAATAAAAGACATGAAGAACCTCCAGCTCGACCGTGATGCGCTGTTGCGTCCCCTGCAGTCGGTCACCGGCGTGGTGGAACGGCGCCAGACGCTGCCGATCCTGTCCAATGTCCTGCTAGAGGCCAAGGCAGGGCAGTTCAAGCTGGTCGCCACCGACCTCGAGATCCAGATCGCCTCGGAGGTCACCGGCCAGGCCGTGACCGAGGACTTCGCAGTCACGGTGTCGGCCAAGAAGCTGCTCGACATCCTGCGCGCCCTGCCCGAGGGCACGCAGATCTCGCTCGAGCAGAAGGACTCGCGCGTGTCCATGAAGGCGGGCAAGAGCCGCTTCAGCCTGCAGACGCTGCCCGCGGGCGACTTCCCGCGCCTGCAGGACAGCGGCCAGGCCACGGCCGAGGTCAGCATGCCGCAGCGCGAGCTGCGCCGGCTGCTGTCCATGACCCAGTACGCCATGGCCCAGCAGGACATCCGCTACTACCTCAACGGCCTTCTGCTGGTGGTGGACAAGAACCTGCTCACGCTGGTGGCCACCGACGGCCACCGCCTGGCGCTGGTGAGCCGGGACCTGCTCGACAGCTACGTGAAGAACGAGGTGATCCTGCCGCGCAAGGCGGTGCTCGAGCTCTCGCGCCTGCTCGCCGACAGCGACGACCCCGTGCTGATCACGCTGCTGTCCAACCAGGTGCGCTTCGAGTTCTCGGGCGTGAACCTGGTCACCAAGGTGGTGGACGGCAAGTTCCCCGACTACGGGCGCGTGGTCCCCAGCGGCTACACGCGCCAGTTCGACATCGACCGCATCAGCCTGCAGCAGTCGCTGCAGCGCGCCGCCATCCTCTCCAACGAGAAGTTCCGCGGCGTGCGATGGGTGATGACCTCGGGCAGCCTGCGCATCGTCTGCACGAACACCGAACAGGAGGAGGCGGAGGAGGAGATCGAGATCGCCTACGACGGCGATGCCCTCGACATCGGCTTCAACATCACCTACCTGCAGGACGTGCTCAACGCCAGCGATGGCGAGGCCGTGAACTGCTCCTTCGGCGACGCCAACAGCAGCATGCTCATCACGCTGCCGGGCCGCGGCGACTTCAAGTACGTCGTCATGCCCATGCGCATCTGAGGCGCGGGCGCGGCACGAGAGGACACATGGAACAAGGCAACGACAACGACAATCCGGGCGCGCCCAAGGGCGTCGATCCTTCCGCGGACTACAACGCCGACAGCATCAAGATGCTCAAGGGCCTGGAGGCGGTGCGCAAGCGCCCGGGCATGTACATCGGCGACACCAGCGACGGCACCGGCCTGCACCACATGGTCTTCGAGGTGGTGGACAACGCCATCGACGAGGCGCTTGCCGGGCACTGCGACGAGATCCGGATCGTCATCCACGGCGACAACTCCATCAGCGTGGCCGACAACGGCCGCGGCATCCCCACCGACATCCATCCGGACGATGAGCACGGCCGCTCCACCGCCGAGATCGTCATGACCGTGCTGCACGCCGGGGGCAAGTTCGACAGCAACTCCTACAAGATCTCCGGCGGCCTGCACGGCGTGGGCGTGTCGGTGGTCAACGCGCTCTCGGAGACGCTCAAGCTCACCATCCGCCGGGGCGGCAAGGCGTACTTCATGGAGTTCCGCGACGGCGACCCGGTGTCGCCGCTGCGCGAGACCGGGACCACCGAGCGGCGCGGCACCGAGGTGCACTTCCGCCCGAGCATCGCCGTGTTCGGCAACATCGAGTTCCACTTCGACATACTGGCCAAGCGGCTGCGCGAGCTGTCGTTCCTGAACAACGGCGTGCGCATCGAGCTGGTGGACCAGCGCAGCGACAAGCAGGAGAGCTTCGCCTTCTCCGGCGGCGTGCGCGGCTTCGTGGAGTACCTCAACCGCCACAAGACCGTGCTGCACCCGAACGTGTTCCACTGCGTGGGCGAGCGCGCCGGCATCGTGGTCGAGTGCGCCATGCAGTGGAACGACTCCTACCAGGAGGCGGTGCTGCCCTTCACCAACAACATCCCGCAGCGCGATGGCGGCACCCACATCACGGGCCTGCGCGCGGCCATGACCCGCACCATCGCCAAGTACATCGCCGCCAACGAGTTCGACAAGAAGGCCAAGGTGGAGGTCACCGGCGACGACATGCGCGAGGGCCTCACCTGCGTGCTGTCGGTGAAGGTGCCCGACCCGAAGTTCTCCTCCCAGACCAAGGACAAGCTGGTGTCCTCCGAGGTGCGCCCGGTGGTGGAGGAGGTGGTGGCCAAGGCGCTGGACGAGTGGCTGCTCGAGCGCCCCGTGGACGCGCGAACGGTGGTGGGCAAGGTGATCGAGGCCGCGCGGGCCCGCGAGGCCGCGCGCAAGGCGCGCGAGATGACCCGCCGCAAGGGCGTGCTCGACGGCATGGGCCTGCCCGGCAAGCTGGCCGACTGCCAGGAGAAGGACCCGGCGCTGTGCGAGATCTACATCG
>CAZXJW010000164.1:2302-7256 GCA_964641005.1 uncultured Rhodocyclaceae bacterium | reverse complement strand
GTTCCGGGCCTTCTTGACCGCGTAGTAATTGATGTCGATCACGTTGTCGAGCATGCGCATGGCCGTCGACACGGTCAGTCGCAGCTTGTCGAGATCCAGGCGGCCGCCCTTCATGTGGGCGACCAGGTTGACCGACCCCAGGTTGCAGACGGCGATTTCGCTGTCCGACGTATTCAGGGTGATCTCGGTGCACAGGTTGGAGCTGTGGACCACGCCCACGTGCTGCTGGGGCGAGCGGATGTTGCAGGGGTCCTTGAAGGTGATCCAGGGATGCCCGGTCTCGAACAGCATGGACAGCATCTTGCGCCACAGCTGCACCGCGGGGATCTTCTTGTGCAGGCGCAGCTCGCCGCTGGCGGCCTTCGCCTCGTAGCGGGTGTAGGCCTCCTCGAAGGCCCTGCCCACCTTGTCGTGCAGGTCGGGGCAGTCGGCCGGGGAGAACAGCGTCCACTCGCCGTTCTCCATCACGCGCTTCATGAACAGGTCGGGGATCCAGTTGGCCGTGTTCATGTCGTGGGTGCGGCGACGGTCGTCGCCCGTGTTCTTGCGCAGCTCGAGGAACTCCTCGATGTCCAGGTGCCAGGTCTCCAGGTAGGAGCACACGGCGCCCTTGCGCTTTCCGCCCTGGTTCACGGCCACGGCCGTGTCGTTGACCACCTTGAGGAAGGGGACCACGCCCTGGGACTTGCCGTTGGTGCCCTTGATGTGGCTGCCCAGCGCGCGCACCGGGGTCCAGTCGTTGCCCAGGCCGCCGGCGAACTTGGAGAGCAGGGCGTTCTCCTTGATGGCGTCGTAGATGCCCTCCAGGTCGTCGGCCACCGTGGTGAGGTAGCAGCTGGACAGCTGGGAGCGACGGGTGCCGGAGTTGAACAGGGTGGGCGTGGAGCTCATGAAGTCGAAGCTCGACAGCACCTGGTAGAACTCGATGGCGCGCGCCTCGCGGTCCACCTCGTTCAGCGCGAGGCCCATGGCCACGCGCATGAAGAAGGCCTGGGGCAGCTCGATGCGCTGGCCGCGCACGTGCAGGAAGTAGCGGTCGTAGAGGGTCTGCAGGCCGAGGTAGCCGAACTTGAGGTCGCGGCCGGCGTCCAGGGCGCGGCCCAGGGCCACCAGGTCGTAGCGGCCCAGGCGCTCGTCGAGCAGCTCGGCCTCGATGCCGCGGCGGATGAAGCCGGGGAAGTAGTCGGCATAGGCGGTGGCCATCTCGCCCTGGGTGGTGTCGCGGCCGAGGATCTCGTGGCGGATGCTGTTGAGCAGCAGCCGGGCGGTGACGTAGCTGTAGGCCGGGTCCTTCTCGATGAGCGAACGCGCGGCCAGCACGGAGGCCTTGCGCACCTCCTCCATGGGCACGCCCTCGTAGAGATCCTTGAGGATGCTCTGCAGGATCACGCCCGGCTCCACGGCGTCACCCAGGCCGGCGCAGGAGTCGGTGACCAGCCCGGTCAGGCGGGCGAGGTCGAGGGGACGGGAGACCCCGTCTTCCACCACGTGCACCACCTGGGGCTGCGGCGCGGCGGCGTGCTGGGCCTCCTTCAGGCGGGCGCGCTCGCGGGCGCGTTCCTCGCGGTAGAGCACGTAGGCGCGGGCCACGTCGTGCTCGCCGGAGCGCATCAGCGCCAGCTCGACCTGGTCCTGGATGTCCTCGATGTGGAAGGTGCCGCCCGCAGGCTGGCGGCGGATGAGCGCGCCCACCACCTGCTCGGTGAGGGCCGCGACGAGCTCGCGAACGCGCGCGGAGGCCGCGCCCTGGCCGCCGTTGACGGCCAGGAAGGCCTTGGTCACGGCCACGCTGATCTTGCCGGGCTCGAACCCCACCACCGCGCCGTTGCGGCGGATGACCTTGTAGTCGGCGAAGCGCGAAGCCGGCGCCGTCGCCGCATCACGCTCGGCCCCCAATGGGGTCAGGGATGCAACGCCGGAGGTCTCGATCGCGAGTTGCATTGGTTCTCCTTGATGTCGTTATGTCGCCGCGACCGCCTTCAGGGAAGCGGTGGCCGGGTGCCCCTCGACGCGGCGCTACTAGATTTTGTGATCGCCTCCCGTCCATGCCACTAGGTGTGGATGGAAGACACTACATCTTGTGTTCGGCAGGTCTTGTGAAACTAATTCTAGTAGTGGGTGATGGAGTGTCAAGAAGATTCTGTATATCCACGACTTGTCGTTACAAAACGACATCGATCGCGCGCGCGCAAATTGACGTGCGCCGACCAGATGCAACCCGATTGCAGGCCTTTCGAGGGCCCGCGAAGACCCTTCAGCGCTGGCAGAACGACGCCGCGATGCGCACGGTCTGGAGGTGGACGCCCACGGTGACGTCGAGGTCGCGCCCGTAGCCGCCGGCCATGGCCACCGCCACGGGAATGCCGGCGTCGCGCAGCGTCCCGAGCACCAGGCGGTCGCGCCGCGCGAGTCCCTCGACGGTGAGCGACAGGCGCCCGAGGCGGTCGCCTTCGTGCGGGTCTGCGCCCGAGAGGTAGATGGCGAGGTCGGCCTGGCTCGCCGAGAGTGCACGGCACAGCGCCGGCTCCAGCGCCGCCAGGTAGGCGTCGTCGCCGGTGCCATCGGGCAGCTCCACGTCCAGGTCGCCCGCCTCCTTCTCGAAGGGGAAGTTGTTGGCGCCGTGGATGGAGAAGGTGAACACGCTCGGGTCGCCCGCCAGGATGGCAGCGGTGCCGTTGCCCTGGTGCACGTCGCAGTCGATCACCACCACCCGCCGCGCCCGGCCCTCGGCCTGCATGGCCAGCGCGGCGATGGCGGCGTCGTTGAACACGCAGTAGCCCTCGCCGCGGTCACGAAAGGCATGGTGGGTGCCACCGGCCAGGTTCACGGCCACGAAGTCGCCCTCCAGCGCGCAGCGGCAGGCCGCGAGCGTGGCTCCGCTGGATCGGCGCGAGCGCTCCACCATCTCCGGGGACCAGGGAAACCCGATGCGCTTCGTCTCCGCGGCCGACAGCCCGCCGCCCGCCACCCGCTCGAGGTAGCCACGGTCGTGGGCGCGCAGGATCTCCGCGTCGGTGGCGGCGGGTGGCTCGGCCAGGGCGTCGGCACCATTCAGGCCCTCGGCCAGCACCCGCTCGCGCAGCAGCCGGTACTTGGCCATGGGAAAGCGGTGCCCCTCGGGCAGGGGCAGGACGTAGCGGTCGGTGTAGAAGATGCGCATGCGGCGCGCAGCCGGCGATGCTCAGGCCAGGGCCGTGCGCAGCCGCTGCCAGTCGAAGTGCGGGCCGGGGTCGGTCTTGCGGCCGGGCGCGATCTCGGAATGCCCCGCCACGCCCCGGATCGGGTAGGCAGCCAGGAGTGCGCGGGCGAGCGGCACGAGTGCCTCGTACTGGGCCGGTTCGTAGGGCAGATCGTCCGTGCCCTCCAGCTCGATGCCCACCGAGAAGTCGTTGCAGCGCTCGCGGCCCCGCCAGGCGGACTGGCCCGCGTGCCAGGCGCGCAGCCCGCAGGGCACGAACTGCAGCACCTCGCCATCGCGGCGCACCAGGAAGTGCGCCGAGACGCGCATGCCCTCGATCTCGCGGAAGTAGGGATGCGCGGCCGGGTCGAGCCGGCCGAGGAACAGCGCTTCTATATGGGGGCCGCCGAAGGAACCCGGCGGCAGGCTGATGCCGTGGATGACCAGCAGCTCCACGGCCATGCCCTCCGGCCGCGGATCGCAGTGGGGCGAGGGCACCCGGCGCACGCCGGCCAGCCAGCCCTCGGCGTCAAACCGGGGCGCCGCGGCGCCCGTCATTCGATGCCCAGCCGCTCCATTCGGTAGCGGATCGAGCGGAAGGTGATGCCCAGCAGCTTGGCCGCGGCGGTGCGGTTGTAGCGGGTCTTCTCCAGCGCCTCGAGGATGGCTTCCTTCTCCACCCGGTCGAGGTAGTCCTGCAGGGGCCACTTGCCGTTGCTGCCCGCGGGCGGGGTGTCGCGCTGCACGATCTCGGGCGGGGTGAGCTGCAGGTCTTCCTCGGTGATGCGGCCGTTGCTGCACAGGGCCAGGGCCCGCTCGAGGATGTTCTCGAGCTCGCGCACGTTGCCCGGGAAGTCGTACTGCTGCAGCGCCTTCATGGCGCCGGCGTCGATCTCGGGCTTGATGCCCGGCATGGTGCGGGCGAGGCGCTCGAGGATGGCGGTGGCGAACACCGGCACGTCCTCGCGGCGGTCGCGCAGCGCCGGCATGCGCAGCTCGATCACGTTCAGGCGGTAGTACAGGTCGTGGCGGAACTTGCCCGCCTCCACGCACTCCCCGAGGTTCTGGTGGGTGGCGCTGATGATGCGCACGTCCACGGGCTCCTCCTGGGTGGAGCCCACCTTGCGGACCTTCTTCTCCTGGATGACGCGCAGCAGCTTCACCTGCATGGGCAGTGGCAGGTCGGCCACCTCGTCGAGGAACAGGGTGCCGCCGTTGGCGGCCTGGAAGAAGCCGTCGCGATCCGAGTCGGCACCGGTGAAGGCACCCTTGCGGTAGCCGAAGAACTCCGACTCCATCAGGTTCTCGGGGATGGCGCCGCAGTTCACGGGCATGAAGGGCTTGTCGCGGCGCACGCTCTTCTGGTGGATCAGGCGGGCGGCCAGCTCCTTGCCGCTGCCGGACTCGCCGGTGACGTGCACCGGCGCCTCGCTCCGGGCCACCTTGTCGATCATGTCGCGCACGTGCTGCATGATCGGCGAGCTGCCGATCAGGCCCTGCTCGCCGCCGGACTTCGGCGCGGCGCCGGCCTGGGGCAGCGACAGGGCCGACTTCACCAGGGTGCGCAGCTGCTCCAGCGACACCGGCTTGGCGAGGTAGTCGAAGGCACCTGCCTTGAGCGCCGCCACCGCGTTCTCGGTGTTGCCGTGGGCGGTGATCACCGCCACGGGCAGGTCGCGGATGTTCTGGGAGACGTACTCCACGATCTGCAGTCCGTCGCCGTCGGGCAGGCGCATGTCGGTGAGGCACAGGTCGTAGTGCCCGCCCGCCTTCACC
>CAZXJW010000164.1:0-2292 GCA_964641005.1 uncultured Rhodocyclaceae bacterium | reverse complement strand
CCTCGAGCCCCATGCGCAGCAGCGTGAGCTCGATCAGTTCGAGGATGTCCTCCTCGTCGTCCACGATCAGGACGTGACGCGTCACCGTTCCAGCCGGCCCCTGTTCCCGTCGCTTCAACTCTGCCTCCCGTGGCGCGGCTCGCGCGCCCTCATGCGCTCTTCATGACGATGGTGAACTGCGCGCCCGAAGCCGGGCGCTCGACGTAGCTCAGCGTGGCGCCATTGGCCTCGCAGACTTCGCGGGCGATGTACAGGCCCAATCCGGTGCCCGTGGACGCCGTGGTGAAGAAGGGTTCGAACAGGTGCGCCCGCAGCGCCTCGGCGATGCCCGGCCCGTCATCCACCACACTCAACTCTATTGTATCCCCCGCCCCCTTGGCCGCCACCACGATGCGCACGCTGCCGGCCTTTCGCTGGCAGTAGCGCAGCGCGTTGCGGCACAGGTTCCACATGATCTGGTTCAGGTGGCTGCGGTCGAACACCACGGTGGGCTCCACCGCCATCTCCACGGCGATGACCTCGGCAGGCACCTTCTCGATCTGGGTGAACTGGCTGGCGAAGTTGCGCAGGAAATCGCCCAGCGGGAAGGTCTCGCGCACGGCGCGGTCGCGGCGGTTCAGGCGCAGCACGTCCTGCACCATGCGGTCCAGCCGCTGGGCGTTGTCGTGGATGATCTGCAGCATCCGCCCGTGGTTGTCGCGGATCTCGGGCTCCTCCTGGAGCAGCTCGGTGGCGTGGTTGATGGCCGAGAGCGGATTGCGGATCTCGTGGGCGATGTTGGCCGTGAGCCGGCCCAGGGAGGCGAGCTTGAGCTGCTGGGCCTGGGCCTGCACCCGGGTGAGGTCCTCGATGAAGATCACCACCCCCTGGCTGCCGCCCGGGCCCACGGGAACGAAGCGCGCCGCCGTGAGCTTGTGGGAAAGCACGGTGCGCAGCGGGTCCATGCCGCTGGCCTCGGGGTTCTCGCGCCAGCGCGCAAGTCGCGTGGCCAGCGCCGGGTTGTACTCGCGCAGCAGCACCTCGGTGCCGTGGGACAGCGGCCCCACGAGCTTCTCGGCGCGGGCGTTGATCTGCCGCACCACGCCTCGGGCGTCCACCACGATGACGCCGTCCTGCATGTCCTGCATCACCAGCTGGCTCACCTGGGCCTGGCTGGCGAGGTCGATCTCGCGCTGGGCTGCGAGCTGTTCGCTCGCCACCGCCCGCTTGGCCAGGGCGTGGGCGAGCCAGGCGGTGGCGAAGTAGCCGATGGACAGCAGCCCCGCCTGCACGTACATGGCATAGCTGCCCGAGAACATCAGCACCTCGTAGGTGTGGGCGAGCAGCACCGCCACCGAGGCGAGCGAGGCGTAGAAGAGCGTCAGGCGACCGCGGGAGATGATCCCCGCGGCCGCCAGGTTGGCGAGCAGCAGCAGGCCCAGCCCGCTGGGGATGCCGCCGCTGGCATGCAGCAGCAGGACGATGAACAGGATGTCGCCGCAGACCTGCAGCGCGAGCTGGAGCTGGAAGCCGGGCCGGTGGGCGCTGATGGTGACGAATGCCGCCAGCCCGAACAGCAGGTAGGCCGTATCCATCGCCAGGAACATGGGCTTGTTGCCCGAGCCCAGCAGCAGGTTCTGGCCGAACAGCAGCGTGGTCACGAGCAGCAGCCCGGCCACGACCACGCGGTAGACGTTGAAGTAGAACAGCGACCGCCAGTAGCTGTCGGGGTACTCGGCCGCTCGGGCGGGCAGCGGCGGCGCGGGTGCGGTCAGGGCGGCGTCGGCCATGGGTTCGGGGCCCGGGCCGGGTCAGCGCGCCGCTGCGCGGGGGTGGCCCCGCGGCGGCGCGGCACCGGAATCAATCGGCCCGAGGACCGAGACGGCGGTGTTCGTCACTGCAGTACAGCCTGCCATCGGAGAGGTAGCTCTCGCTGCGCGGCATGTGCACGCCGCACTGGGCGCAGCGCACCATGTCCTCGCCGGCCGGACCCGCGGCGGGCGGCGCGGCCTGGTCCTCGGACTGCTGGCGGGCGATGGCGCGCTTGTAGTTGCGCAACAGGAAATAGACGATCGCGGCGAGCGCCACGAGCAGCAGGAATTTCCCCAAGGACTCGATCCGGAAGTTGGTCGGGAGGCGCGGCCGGGCGGCGTGGAGTTGCCGCGAAACTGCCGCAAAAACAACGGATTTTTACCACACTTTCGGACTCCGGCGCAGTCCGCGAACCCCGGGGAGGGGTCGATGGTCGGGGTGAGAGGGTTCGAACCTCCGACTCCTGCGTCCCGAACGCAGTACTCTACCAGGCTGAGCTAC
>CAZXJW010000163.1:0-7269 GCA_964641005.1 uncultured Rhodocyclaceae bacterium | reverse complement strand
GGTGGATGCGCCCCGGACCTCCGCGACTGCCGGGCGCGTCCTTCCCGTGGGCGAGATCCTCCACGAGGACGACTGGCTGCTGGTGGTGAACAAACCCGCCGGCCTGGCGGTGCATGGCGGCTCGGGCATTGCCCAGGGCGTGATCGAGCGCCTGCGGGCAGCCCGTCCTGAGGCCCGCTTCCTCGAACTGGTGCATCGCCTCGACCGCGAGACCTCGGGCGTGCTGCTGCTGGCCCGCAAGCGCGGAGCGCTGGTGGACCTGCATGCCCAGATCCGCGAGGGCAGGACGGACAAGCGCTATCTCGCGCTCGTGCGGGGGGAGTGGCACGGCGGCGGACGGACCGTGCGGCTCGCTCTCGAAAGGCACCTGCTCGACTCCGGCGATCGCCGCGTGAGCGTCAGCGAGGACGGGCGCGAGGCCGTGACGCACTTCCGGGTGCGCAGCCGGCTGCCGGGCTACACGCTGGTGGAGGCCCGGCTGGGCACCGGCCGCACCCACCAGATCCGCGTGCACCTCGCCCACCTCGGGCATCCCATCGCGGGCGACGACAAGTACGGCGACTTCGAGCTCAACCGCCGCCTGGCGCGGGAGGGCCTCAAGCGCATGTTCCTGCACGCCGAGCGCTTCGGCTGCCGCCATCCCGGCACGGGGGAGCCTTTCTCGGTGACCGCGCCGCTCGCGCGGGAACTGCAGTCCTTCCTGGATCGCCTCGCCCCCACGCCCGTGGAGCCAGCCTGATGCGCTACGAACTGCTGGTGTTCGACTGGGATGGCACGCTGGTGGACTCCGCCGCGCACATCGTGCACAGCATCCGCGCCGCGGCTGCGGATCTCGACCTGCCGATCCCCGAGGACGCCCAGGCCCGCCACATCATCGGCCTTGGACTCGGCGATGCCATGGCGACCCTGTTCCCGCAGCTGCCGGAGGAAGGCTGGGCACGCGTCGCCGAGCGCTACCGCCACCATTACCTGGCCGGCGAATCCGTGGTGGTTCCGTTCCACGGGGTGGCCGAAGCCCTGCCGGTGCTGGGGCAGCGTGGGCACCTGCTCGCCGTGGCCACCGGCAAGAGCCGGCGCGGCCTCGACCGCGCCCTGCAGACCGCCGGCCTCGAGCCGGTCTTCCACGCCACGCGCTGCGCCGACGAGGGCTTTCCCAAGCCGCACCCCGACATGCTGCTGCACCTGCTCGACCTTTTCGGCGTGCGGCGGGAAGCGGCACTGATGATCGGCGACACCACCCACGACCTGGAGATGGCGCGCTCCGCCGGGGTTGCGGGGCTGGCCGTCACCTACGGTGCCCATGCTTCCGGGCCGCTGCGCGATGCCGGCCCGGTGGCGGTGCTCGATTCGCCGGCCGAGCTGTTCCGATGGCTGAGCGAGAACGCCTGATCTGCGCGTCGGCGGAACTCGCCGATCGCGGCCGCGGCGTGCGCTTCGAGGTGCTCCGTCGCGGCGAGACCGAGCCGGCGTTCGCCGTTCGCTTCGAGGGCCGGGTGCACGCCTACCTGAACCGCTGTGCGCACGTCCCGGTCCAACTCGACTGGGCCGAGGGCGAGTTCTTCGACTTCTCCGGCCTATACTTGATTTGCGCCACGCACGGGGCGACCTACCTGCCCGAGTCCGGACGCTGCGTGGCCGGCCCCTGCAAGGGCGCGCGCCTGGTCCCGCTCGAGATCGTGGAGCGGGACGGCGCCGTCTACCTGCGCGAGGAATCCCCCGATGGCCCAACCTGACGACTCCGCGGGCGGCACCGCCGCCGAACCCTGGGAACGCGACGTTCTGCGCAAGCTCGCGCAGTCCGCGCTCGACGAGCAGCGCCGCGCCCGCCGCTGGGGCATCTTCTTCAAGGCGCTGGGCTTCGGCTACCTGTTCATCGTGCTGTTCGTGGCGCTGGGCTGGATAGGCCAGCGGGAGGCCGCCCGTGCCGGGCGCCATACCGCGCTCGTGCAGCTGAATGGCGTCATCGACGCGGAGGGCGTCTCCAGCGCCGAGACCATCGCCGCCGGCCTCAAGGACGCCTTCGAGGACAAGAACACCCAGGGCGTGATCCTGCGCATCAACAGCCCGGGAGGAAGCCCGGTGCAGTCGGATGCGATCAATGCCGAGATGCGACGGCTGCGCGGGAAGTACCCATCCACGCCGCTGTACGTGGTCGTCGACGACATCTGCGCGTCGGGCGGCTACTACGTCGCGGTGGCTGCCGACAAGATCTTCGTCGGCAAGGGCAGCCTCGTGGGGTCCATCGGCGTGCTGATGGACGGCTTCGGATTCACCGGCACCATGGAGAAGCTCGGCGTGGAGCGGCGCCTCCTCACGGCCGGCACCAACAAGGGATTCCTCGACCCCTTCTCGCCGCTCAGCGCGCAGCAGCGGGCCCATGCCGAGCGCATGCTCGGCGAGATCCACCAGCAGTTCATCGAGGCCGTGAGAAGCGGCCGCGGCAAGCGCCTCAAGGAGACCGAGGAGACCTTCTCGGGCCTGATCTGGACCGGCGAGCGCAGCGTGGAACTCGGGCTCGCCGATGCCATCGGCGATGCGTCCTACGTGGCGCGCGAAGTCATCAAGGCCGAGACCATCGTGGACTTCACGCCGCGCGAGAACCTGGCCGAGCGCTTCGCAAAGCGCCTCGGCGCGGCCATGGCCGAATCGCTGCTCAGGTTCGGCGCGGACGCGGGCGCGCGGGTGCGCTGAGCGGGGGCGCCTGCAGCCCGAAGACCGCAGGGCGGCGCTCGAGGTCGGGCGCGTCGCGGCGCTGCCACTGCGCCACGCTGGAGGTCAGGCTCGTGCCCCCGGCGGTGCCGAGGCCGGCCGAGACCGAGAGCAGGGTGGCCGGGGCCAGGCACTCGAGCAGCGCCTTCCACAGCGCCAGGTTGCGGTATGGCGTCTCGATGAACCAGACCGACTCGCGCCTCCGGGCCGAGTCCGCTTCCAGGGCACGCAGCAGCGTGGTGCGACCCGCCGGGTCCCGCGGCAGGTATCCGACGAATCGGAAGCCCTGGCCCTCGAGTCCGGAGGCCATCAGCGCCAGCAGGATCGCGCTCGGGCCGGGCAGGGCCTGGACGGGGATGGACCACACGTGGGCACGCGCCACCAGGTTCGCGCCGGGATCGGCCACCGCCGGGCAGCCGGCCTCCGAGACCAGGCCGCAGTCGTTGCCGGCCCGCAACGGGGCGAGCAACGCATCCAGGGCGGACCCGGGCGTGTGTTCGCTCAGTTCGGCGAAGGACACTTCCTGGATCGGCGTCGCCAGCACCGGGGCCAGGAAGCGCCGTGCCGTGCGGGGGTTCTCCGCGATGAAATGGCGCAGCGGGCGGATCCGCGCCAGGGCGTCCGCGCCGAGCACCGAGTCCATGCGGGCCTCCGGGTCGATGGGCACCGGCACCAGGACCAGGGTACCGGGTGCGCCGGACTCAGGGGACATGGATCCCGGCGCGCGCGAGCAGGCCGGTGAGGGCGATCAGGGGCAGGCCCACCAGCGCAGTGGGGTCGTCACCGCGGATGTATTCGAGCAGCGAGATGCCCAGCGACTCGGATCGGGCACTGCCCGCGCAGTCGAAGGGCTGCTCGGCGTCCACGTACCGGCCGATGGTGGCCTGGTCGAGGATCCGGAACCGCACCCGTGTCGGGCACTGCGCAAGGTGTTCCGTGCCCGACGGGTCCACCACGCAGACGGCGGTGTGGAAGACCACCTCCCGGCCGCTGGCGCGCTCCAGCTGGTCCACGGCACGCTCGCGGCTGCCGGGTTTGCCGAGCCGTTGCCCGTCCAGATCGGCCACCTGGTCCGACCCGATCACCGTGGCGCCTGGGTGCCGGGCTGCCACGGCCAGGGCCTTCGCCCGAGCGAGCCGGGCCGCCGTGGCGGCCGGAGCCTCCAGCGGGAGCGGGGTTTCGTCCACGTCGGGCACGTCCACGGAGAACGGCAGGCCGAGGCGGGAGAGCAGTTCCCGGCGGTAGGGGGAGGATGAGGCGAGCACCAGGCTTTGCATGGTCGTGCAGGGGTTCCGGGTCTTTGACACTGGTTGGAAAACCCAATATTATGCGCGGCTTATGTCCGCCGGGACCACGGTCGTCGATGCCCGCTTCTGCACTCAGGAGGAGCGGATCGGGGGCGAAGTGTCGGTGGCTGCGCTGCCGAGGCTTCGCGAGTCGGTGGCAACGCCGGATGGATCGGTCCGTTTCGAAGTCGCCGCGACGCGGGTGGATGGAAAGCCGGCCGTCCAGGTCCGGGTGTCCGGGCAGGTGATGCTCGAGTGCCAGCGCTGCCTTCTTCCCATGTCGTTCGCGTTCGAGTCACGGCGTGAGCTGGTGTTTGCGGATCCGCCGGCCGATCCCGAGGAAGAGGGTGAGGATGCTGATTTCGTCGGGGCCGATGTCAGGCTCGAGGCGATGGATCTGGTGGAGGAAGAGGCGCTGCTGTGCCTGCCGATGATTCCGAGGCACCCCCTGGGTGAATGCCCCGGGGCACTGCCTGCGGCGCAGTCCGACGGCAAGCCCAGCCCCTTCGCCGTGCTCAAGGTGGTGAGACGAAACTGAAAATGCGCGCCGCTCGTCGGCGCTCCAGGAGAAACGCATGGCTGTCCAGCAGAACAAGAAGTCGCCGTCCAAGCGTGGCATGCACCGCTCGCACGACTTCCTCACCAATCCCCCGCTTGCCGTGGAGCCCTCCACTGGAGAGGTCCACCTGCGCCATCACGTCAGCCCGAGCGGTTTCTATCGCGGCCGCAAGGTCGTGAAGACCAAGGGCGAATAGGCGCCGGCCCCGGTCGGCCTGCATCGGGGCAGGCCCATCGCCGGGACCCTCGCATCGACCTCGCCTTGGCGGGTCCTTCCCATCCCTTCCCCGTGATGCCCGATCCGCCCGCCACACCGGCGCGCGGACAGGCGGCTTCGCGTCCGTCCGCCGCTTCATGACCATCCGCATCGCCATCGACGCGATGGGTGGCGACCACGGTCCGCACGTCACCGTCCCGGCAGCGCTCGCCTTCCTGCGCGAGCATCCCGATGCCGAAGTCATCCTCGTGGGGCGCGGCGAGGCCGTGGAGGCCGAACTGCGCAAGCTCGGTGCGCCCCCGGCCCGCGCCCGCGTGGTCCACGCGCCCGAAGTGGTCGCCATGGACGAGCCCCCGGCCAGCGCGTTGCGCACCAAGCGCGACTCCTCCATGCGTCGCGCCATCGACCTCGTGAAGTCGGGCGACGCGCACTGTTGCGTCAGTGCCGGCAACACCGGCGCCCTGATGGCCATGGCGCGCTTCGTCCTCAAGACGCTGCCAGGCATCGAACGGCCGGCCATCGCCTCCACCATGCCCACCCAGCGCGGCCATACGCTGATGCTCGACCTCGGCGCCAACGTCAACTGCACCGCGGAGCAGCTGCTCCAGTTCGCCGTGATGGGCGCCGCGCTGGCGAGCGTGGTCGATGGCGTGGAGCGCCCCAGCGTCGGGCTGCTCAACATCGGCGAGGAGGACATCAAGGGCAACGAGGTGGTCAAGAGCGCCGGCGAACTGCTGCGCGCCAGCGAGCTCAATTTCGCCGGCAACGTGGAAGGCGACGACATCTACAAGGGCACCACCGACGTGGTGGTGTGCGACGGTTTCGTGGGCAACGTGGCACTGAAGACCTCGGAGGGCCTCGCTCGCATGCTGGCGGCCTACCTTCGCGAGGAGTTCACCCGCAATCCGTTCCGGCGCCTCGCCGCGCTGGTCGCCCTGCCGGTGATCAACGCCTTCAAGGATCGCGTCGATCCGCGGCGCTACAACGGCGCGAGCCTCCTGGGCCTGCGCGGCACGGTGGTGAAGAGCCACGGCTCGGCCGACAGCGTCTCATTCGCCAACGCCATCCGCCGCGCCTATGACGAGGCGCGCAGCGAACTGCCGCGCCTGATCGGCAGCCGCGTACAGGGCCCGGCCTCGGCTCCCTCCGAGGCGGACCCCGAGACCGATGGCCAGGTGGCATGAGCAGCCCGGCCGCCCCGGTGTTCGCGCGCATCTCCGGCACGGGTTCCTACCTGCCGGAGAAGCGGCTCAGCAACCGCGACCTCGAGGCCGTCGTCGACACCAGCGACGAGTGGATCGCCTCGCGCACCGGCATCCGGGCCCGCCACGTGGCCGCGCCCGGGGAGGCGGCGAGCGACCTCGCGCTGCAGGCTTCGCGGCGCGCGCTCGAGGCCGCCGGGCTCGAGCCATCCGACATCGGCCTGATCGTGGTGGCCACCACCACGCCGGACATGATGTTCCCCAGCACGGCCTGCCTGCTGCAGCACAAGCTCGGCGCCAGCGGTTGCGCGGCCTTCGACGTCCAGGCCGTGTGCACGGGTTTCGTGTACGCCCTGGCCACCGCCGAGCTGCACGTGCGGGCGGGCAGGTGCCGCCATGCCCTCGTGGTCGGAACCGAGGTGTTCTCCCGGCTGCTCGACTGGACCGATCGTGGCACCTGCGTGCTGTTCGGCGACGGTGCCGGCGCCGTCGTGCTGTCGGCTGCCGATTCGCCGGGCATCCTGGCCACGCGCCTGCACGCCGACGGCTCCCACGCTGACATCCTGTGCGTGACGGGCCACGTGGCGGGCGGGCGGGTGGAGGGGCACCCCTTCGTGCGCATGGATGGCGGCGCGGTGTTCAAGTTCGCGGTGCGCGTGCTCGGCGAGGTGGGCGAGGAGGTGCTCGCCGAGGCCGGGCTGGACGCCGACGCGGTGGACTGGCTGATTCCCCACCAGGCCAACGTGCGCATCATCGAGGCGGCCGCACGCCGACTCGGGCTGCCGCTCGATCGAGTGGTGGTGACGGTGGACCGCCACGGCAACACTTCCGCCGCGTCGGTGCCCCTGGCACTGGACGAGGCGGTTCGCGACGGCCGCATCCGTCCCGGGCAGCACGTTCTGCTCGAGGGCGTGGGCGGAGGTTTCACCTGGGGCGCGGTGCTGCTGCGCTGGTAACGGAGTCCGAATTCCCATGAGTCTTGCATTCCTGTTCCCCGGCCAGGGCTCGCAGTCGGTCGGCATGCTGGCCGCCTACGCGGGACATCCCGTGGTGGCCGAAACGCTGTCTGAAGCCTCGGCCGTGCTCGGCGAGGATCTCGCCGCGCTGGTGCGTGACGGGCCCGAGGAGGCGCTCGCCCGAACCGTCAACACCCAGCCGGTCATGCTCGCGAGCGACGTGGCGGTCTACCGGGCGTGGAAGGCGGAGGGCGGCGCCGATGCGGCGCTGCTGGCCGGGCACAGCCTGGGCGAGTACGCCGCGCTGGTGGTCGCCGGGGTGTTCGGGTTCGCCGATGCAC
>CAZXJW010000162.1:0-7469 GCA_964641005.1 uncultured Rhodocyclaceae bacterium | reverse complement strand
GTGTAGATCGCGCGCTGAAGCAGGTAACGGTCGGGGGACGACGGGTTCCCGAACTCGAGCGTGGCGTCGCGCAGCAGGTCGCGGCCGACCAGTGACACCTCGGCGTTGTCCACGGGCCGCCACGCGACTCGCAGGACGAGATTGTCGGCGGCGGGCGTGGGCGTCGCCGCGCCGAGGCCATCCTCCGTGCGACGTCCGCCCAGCCAGCCCACCATGCCATCACCGCCGTGTTCCAGCGCGAGCGCGTGGCGGTCGCGAGGCGCGTCGGGCGTGTCCCCAGGCACCAGCGGATAGATCTCCTCGGCCGCGAGGCCGGCGAAGGCGGGATCGGCCAGCGCCCAGTCCGGCAGGCGCAGCCCGTCCTCGCGCAGCATCAGGTTCACCGCGTGGTCGCAGGCCACGTCCCAGCGGCGGCGCACGCGATGGGCGCGGCGCAGGAAGTGGCCCAGCGCGCAATGCAGCGCCACGTGGGCGACGAGGAACTGTGCCTCGGCGGCGGACAGCGGCGCCACGAAGGCGGGGTTGAACAGCAGGCGCCGTCCATCCGTGCCCGCGGTGTCGCAGCGATCGGGGTGCACCGCGGCCAGCGGCAGGTGCAGCGCCAGGGCACCCAGGAAGGGCCGGTCGATCACCAGCCGGGCGCGGGCGGCGGTGAGGCGGGCGCGCGCCTGCGCCTCGAGGGCCGCCGCGTCGCTACCGGCCCTCGCGTCGCCGCCGGCCGTCGCGCTCACCGCTCGAAGCGCATCAGGTCGCCCAGGCTGTCGGCCCAGGCGGCGAACTGCGGCACGCCGATGAGCGGCCGGCCCACGCCGCGCTGCAGGTCGGTCACCAGCATCACGCCCATCTCGCGATCGGGGAATCGGCTGGCGTAGTCGAGGATGTGGCCGAGCACCGCCTCGCCGCCGGGCTGCTGGAGCGCACGCTGCGCGCGCCGCACCAGCGCCGCGGCCACGCCGTACTGCAGGTCCACCGCGGCAGGCATCTCCCGGCTCTCGCCACGGGCGATGGCATCCACGTCCGGCATGCGGTCGAGGTGGTCCACGAAGGCCTTCAGTTCCGCCCCCGCCGCCGCGCCCACGCACGCCTGCAGGGCGTCGAGCAGCAGGTCGGGACGGTCGGCGAACTTGGCCAGCGCGCGGTGCGCGTAGGCCCAGGTGCGCGGCGAGGGAAAGGCCACCGGGTTGCGGGCGGCATCGAAGTCGAACAGCAGTTCGGGCCGGAAGCGCAGGAAGGCCACCAGCCGGTGATCGATGCCGCTGCCGTGGGCCCAGGCCACCCAGTCATCCAGGTGCGGCTCGAGCTCGTAGTGGGTGAAGCGGTTCGCCAGCGGCGCGGGCATCACGTAGGTGACGCCTCGATCGCCCTGGCGGTTGCCGGCGGCGAACAGCGCCCAGCCGTCGGGCACGCGGTACTCGCCCAGGCGCCGGTCGAGGATGAGCTGGTAGGCGGCGGCCGTCACGGTGGGCGGCGCGGCGTTGATCTCGTCCAGGAACAGGATGCCGCGCGGGCCATGGCGGGCAGCATCGGGCAGCAGCGCGGGCACCGACCACTCCACGCGGTCCTCCGCGCGGAACGGGATGCCGCGCAGGTCGGTGGGCTCGAGCTGCGACAGCCGCAGGTCGATCAGCGGCACGCGATGGCGCTCGGCCACGGCCGCCACGATCTCGCTCTTGCCGGTGCCGGGCGCGCCCCAGAGCATCACGGGCGTGTGGCTGCCGCCGCGGGTGGCTTCGAACTCGCGGTCGAGGATGGCGCTGACGTGGGAAGGCTTCATGGCGACGGGAATCCGGGGGGCGGAGGTGGCGCGGGGATAGAATCGGGACACATCCGGACCGCCCCTCCCGCACGGCGCGGATTATCGCCCACGCCGCCCACCGCCCGACCCCATGAACTTCTGCAGCCACTGCGGCCAACCCGTCAGCCTCAAGGTGCCGCCCGACGACAACCGCCCGCGCCACGTCTGCGACGGCTGCGGCACCATCCACTACCAGAACCCCAAGCTCGTGGTGGGCTGCATCGCCGAATGGGACGACCGCATCCTGCTGTGCCGCCGCGCCATCGAGCCCCGCTACGGCCTGTGGACCGTGCCGGCGGGCTTCATGGAGAACGGCGAGACCACCGCCCAGGGCGCGGCGCGGGAGACCCTCGAGGAAGCCAACGCGCGCGTGGCCGACCTCACGCTCTACGCGCTCTACAACATCCCCCACATCGACCAGGTCTACATCCTGTTCCGCGCGCGGCTGCTGGACCTGGACTTCAGTCCGGGTTCGGAGACCCTCGAGACCGTGCTGGCCGGCGAAGCCGACATCCCCTGGGACCAGCTCGCCTTCCCCACCGTGCGCAACACCCTGCGCCACTACTACGCCGACCGGCGCGCGGGTGCCTTCGGGATGCACGTGGGAACGATCGAACCGATGCCGCGGCGGTGAAGCCTGGGGTCAAGCCGCCCGCAGCGCCTCCACGATCCCCAGCCGGGCCGCGCGCGCCGCGGGCAGCACGCCACCCACCAGCCCCATCCCGGCCGCGAACAGCAGCGACCATCCCGCGATGGCGGGCGTGAGTTCGAAGCGGAACGCGAGTTCGGCGAAGGTCTGGAAGTTGGTGGTGGACACCTTCACCTCCTGCATCAGGCTGGCCGCGGCGATGCCGATGGCCCCGCCCGTGAGCCCGAGCAGCAGCGCCTCGGCCAGGAAGGCCAGCAGGATGGCGCGGCTGCGGAATCCCAGCGCCCGCAGCGTGCCGATCTCGGCCGTGCGGTTGGCCACCGAGGCGTACATGGTGATCATGGCGCCGATCACCGCGCCGATTGAGAACACCACCGACAGCGTCAGCCCCAGGTAGCGGATGAAGCGCGCCAGGCCCTCTGACTGCTCGGCGTAGAACACGTTCTCGCGCTTGGCCTCCACGGTGATGCGCGGATCCTCCTCCAGGCGCGAGCGCAGGCGGTCCACGGCGTCGCTGCCCTCCAGGCGCATGAGCATGGAGACGTAGTTCACCCGCCTGAACGCCTGCATGAACTGGTCGGCGTCGCCCCAGATCTCCGAGTCGAAGGCGCTGCCCCCGGCCTCGAAGGTGCCCACCACGGTCCAGTCGCGCTGGCCGAAGCGCAGCCGCTCGCCCTCGGCCACGCCGCGGAAGCGCTCGGTCACGCTGCGCCCCACCACCACCTCCGAGCTGCCGGGCCGGAACCAGCGCCCGCCCGCCAGCCGCACCTGGGGTCGAAGCTCGATGCCCCGCTCGCCCACGCCGCGCACCGTGACGTTCGACGGCCTGCCGGTGCCGGCCTTGGCCAGCGATATCAGCACCACCACCTCGCGCGAGGCCATCGGCACGCCGCCGGGCCCGAGCGCCACCTCGGGCGCGGTCTCGAGGATCCCCGCCTGCGCGCGGTCGATGGCACTCTGCACCTCGCCACCCGCGCCACGCCGGATCAGCACCACGTTGTCCGCCGAGCCCGTGGCCACCAGCGTCTGGCGCAGGCCCTGCTCGAGCATCAGCACCGTGGCGAACACGAACACCACCAGCGCCATGCCGCCGGCCGTGAGCAGCGTGGTCAGGCGCCGCGCCGCCAGGTTGCGCAGGCTGTAGGACAGGGGAACGCGCTGCACCGGGGCGGATCCGTCAGGCCACGGCCCGCAGGCCGTCCACCACCCGCACCCGCGCGGAGGTCAGGGCCGGCACCAGCGCCGCCACCGCGCCCACCACCACGGCGCAGCCCGCCTGCAGCGCCACCGTGCGCGCCTCCACCACGAACACCGGCAGGATCGAGCCCACCACGGAGGCGAACCACGCCGCCGCCGGGAACGTGAGCGCGATGCCCAGCGCCCCGCCGGCCATCGCGATGGCCATGGACTCGGTGAACACCAGCAGCGCCACGTGGCGCGGCCGGAATCCCAGCGCCTTGAGGGTGGCGTACTCGGGCAGGCGCTCGCGCGCGGTCATGGCCATGGTGTTGGCCATCACCGCCATGATGATGAAGATCACCAGGAAGGACACCACCCGCACCGCGACGACGATGGTCTCCACCATGGACACGAAGCCCAGCTGGAAGGCCTTCTCCGTCTCGGTGAGCGTCTCGGCCAGCGAATTGCGGAACTCCGCGTCCACCGCCAGCGAGATCTCCGCCGCGCGGTCCGGCTCGTCGATGCCGATCACGTACACGCCCACGGCATTGGCGCGGCTGGGCAGCACCTGCTTGACGCGCTCGTTGAGGTAGTCCCAGTGCAGGAAGAACTGCGAGGTGTCGGTCTTGGCGTCGGCGCCGTCGTAGATGGCGCGCACCACGAACTCCCAGCTGCCCGGGTAGATGGTCCCGCGCAGCGGCACCACGTCGCCGAGCTTCCAGCCCCAGGTGTCGGCGAGCTTGCGGCCCACCACCGCGCCCTTGCGGTCGTGCAGGAAGTCCTTCCACTGCTCCTCGGGGATGCGGTACTCCGGATAGAGCGGGAAGTAGTCGGTGGCCTGCACCGCGAACTGCGGGAAGAAGTTGCGCTCGGCGATGTACACGCCGCCGAACCAGTTGGCGGCCGCCACGCGCCGGACGCCGTCCACCCCGAGGATGCGGGCGCGATAGTTCACCGGCAGCGGGATCACCAGCGAGACGGCGTTGCGCGTGACCAGCCGGGCCGAGGACGCGGCCTCGGAACCCGCATACCAGGCGTCCACCACCGTGGAAAGCAGCCCGAAGGCGAGCACGGCCACCACGATGCCCAGGGTGGTGAGCCCGGTGCGCAGCCGGTGGCGCAGGGCGTTCCGGAAGGTGAGCGCGAGCAGCACCGCGGCTCAGCCCGCCGCGCCGGAGGCGCGGGCATGTTCCACCCGGCCCGTGAGCGCGCCCTTCTCCAGGGTGATCACGGCGCGCGCCGCCTCCGCCGCGCGCTGGTCGTGGGTCACCATGATGATGGTCTTGCCCAGCTCGGCGTTGAGCCGCCGCAGCAGCTCCAGCACCTCGCCGGCGGAGACCCGGTCCAGGTCGCCGGTGGGCTCGTCGGCCACCAGCAGCGCCGGGTCGGCCACCAGGGCGCGCGCGATGGCCACGCGCTGCTGCTGGCCCCCGGAGAGCTCGCCGGGCACGTGGCCGGTGCGATCGGCGAGCCCCACCATCTCCAGCGCCAGCGCCGCGCGACTGCGGCGCTGGCGCCGCGGCAGCGAGGTGAGCAGCAGCGGCAGCTCCACGTTCTCGAGCGCCGTGAGCACCGGCATCAGGTTGTAGAACTGGAAGATGAAGCCCACGTGGCCGGCGCGCCAGTCCGCCAGCTCCCCCTCGGAGAGCCGCGCGAGCTCCACGCCGTCCACGCGCAGCAGGCCCGCGTCGGGCTTGTCGATGCCGGCGACGAGGTTGAGCAGCGTGCTCTTTCCCGAGCCCGACGGCCCCATCAGCGCCACGAAGTCGCCGCGCGCCACCGTCAGGTCGAGGTTCTCCAGCACCGCCACGCGCTGGCCGCCGCGACGGTAGGACTTGGACAGGCCGCGGATCTCCACCGCCGGCGGCGGCAGCACGGCACTCATTTCGCCGCCGGCGTCACCCGGGCGCCGTCGGCCAGCGCGGCCGCGGGCTTGAGCACCACCTTGTCGCCCGGCTTCACCGCGCCCTCCACCACCACCAGCTCGCCGATGCGCGCGCCGGCCCTCACCGGCACCGCCCGCGCCACGCCCTCGGTCACCACGAACACCACGCTGCGCGCCTCGCGCTGCGCCACCGCCTCGGCGTTCACGGCGGTGCGCGCCGTGCGCGCGGCCTCGTCCACGGCCTCCGAGAGCAGGGTCACCTTGGCGCTCATCTCCGGCAGGATGCGGGCATCGGGCTCGAGGAAACGGATCTTGGTCATCACCGAGGCCTTGGCCCGGTCCACCGTGGGCACGGTGCGCGCCACGACCCCGCGATAGCGCTGCCCCGGCAGGGCGTCGAGCTGGATCTCGGCGGGCTGGTCCACGAACACCTTCGAGAGGTTGGACTCGGACACGTCGGCCTCCACCTCGAGGGTGGCCATGTCCGCCATGGTGACCACGGCGCCCTTGGCGTCGGTGGCCGAGGAAAAGGGGGTCACCACGTCGCCGATGTTGGCGCTCTTGGTGAGCACCACGCCGTCGAAGGGCGCCCGGATCAGGGTCTGTTCAACGTTCACCCCGGCGGCGCGCAGGTTGGCCTGCGCCACCGACACGGAGGCCTCCGCGGAGCGCACCCCCGCGGCCGCCTTGTCGGCCCGGGCGCGGGCCGTGTCCACGCTCGCATCGGACACGAAGCCCTGGCGCCGCAGTTCCTCCGCACGGCCGAGCGCGGTGCGGGCGTCGGCCTCCTCCACGCGGGCCTGCTGCAGGTTGGCCTCGGCCACGCGCAGCTGGGCCGCGGACTGGTCACGGGCGGCGGCCACGTCGCGGCTCTCCAGGCGGGCGATCACCTCTCCGTTGCGCACCCGGCTGCCCTCCTGGACGCCGAGCCATTCGAGCCGGCCCGTGGCCTTCGAGGCCACGGCGGCCTTGCGCTGCGCCACCACGTAGCCGGTGGCGGTGAGCACGGCCCGGTCCTGCCAGGGATAGGCGGTGGTGACGGTGGCCGTCTCCACGGCGAGCGGCCGGTCGCGGAAGTGACGCGCCCCGGCGATGAGCGCCGCTGCGGCGACCAGCGCCCAGGCCAGCGGCCAGCGCCAGCGGCGCCAGCCGCGGGCGGGGCGCAGGGCGGAAACGCCCTCCGGGTCGCGGTCGAGCCGCAGTCGGGACAGGTCGGCGGGCATGGAGCCGGCGATTATGCAGCAGCCCCCTTGCCGGACCGCGATCCCCGGAGGGCACTGGCACCGATTCTGCTAGTGTTGCGCGGTTCCCCGTACGGTGCCCGATCCGTATGCCGCCCTCGCCCGCCGCCGTCGCCGTCCCCCGCACCGAGCAGCGCCTCGTGCTGCGCGAGCTGCTCGACGACCTGGTGGCCGACGGCCTGGTGCCCGCAGTCACCGCCGAGGAGCTGGCGGCGCGCCACGCCAAGCGCCGCTCCGAGGTACACCCGCTGGTCCTGATCGCCGACCAGAAGTGGCCGGACCCGCGCACCCCCAAGAAGCTGCTGCACCTCGAGGCGCTCACCGAGTGGCTGGCGGGCAAGGTCGGCCTGCCCTACCTGCACATCGATCCCTTCAAGATCGACTTCGCCGCCGTCACCCGGGTGATGTCGAACGCCTACGCCAAGCGCTTCGCGATCCTGCCCGTGCAGGTCAACGCCAAGGAGTGCGTGGTGGCCACCTGCGAGCCCTGGGTGCGCGAGTGGGAGAAGGAGCTCTCGCGCATCCTCAAGCTCGAGATCCGGCGCGTGGTGGCCAACCCGGTGGACATCGCCACCTACCTGGTGGAGTTCTACAACCTGGCGCGCTCGGTGTCGGGAGCGCAGAAGCAGAAGAACCAGGACGTCAGCGAGATCGCCAACTTCGAGCAGCTGGTGCAGCTCGGCCAGCGCGGCAACCTCGACGCCAACGACCGCCACATCG
>CAZXJW010000161.1:0-7484 GCA_964641005.1 uncultured Rhodocyclaceae bacterium | reverse complement strand
ATGCCACGCTCGGTGCCGCGGTGGGCACCGGGACGATCACCGACGACACCGCTGGTGTAGATCTCGGTGGTCGCCGTATCATTAAAAAAGCCAACGCCCGCGGCCCCGAGGGCTTCATCGCCGTGTCGCCCGAGACGCGCAAGAAGTTCTGGCTCGACCGCGCCCGCACCGCCGCCATCGCCCGCCACACCAATGCCTTCAAGATCAACGAGGACGTGGTGATCCCGCTGCCGCGGCTCGGCGACTACTCGGACGGCATCGAGCGCATCAACATCGAGCTGTCGCTCAAGAACAAGATCCGGCTGCTCGGCGAACTCGAGACCTTCTTCGCCGGCGAACTGCGCGCCGTGGTGCCGGGCGAGTCGCTGCCCTCCGGCGAGATGCTGGCCGGACGCCCGGAAGCCGCCCGCGAACTGCTCGCCGGCGCGAAGGCGCGCTGGCAGTGGCTGCTGGACCATCTCGATGATCCGGTGGAGCGCTTCGACGACTGGCTCGCTTCCCGTGCCGCCACCGGCGCCGCGCCGCGCCTCATCGGCCGCAGCGTGTTCGCCGCCATGCAGGAGTATTCCCTGCGGGTGTCCTGGAAGACCGAGGTGCGCGAGCCGCTCATGCAGCTCTTCGACGGCCGGCCCTTCGATGCCATACGCACCGAGATCGATGCGATCCACAAGCGCGTGCTCAAGGGCCGCGTGTTCGTGGCGCTGCACATGCACGCCGGCGACGGCAACGTGCACACCAACCTGCCCGTCAACTCCGACGACTACGCCATGCTGCAGGAGGCCAACGCCGCCGTGTCGCGCATCATGGCGCTGGCGCGCTCGCTGGGCGGCGTGATCTCCGGCGAGCACGGCATCGGCATCACCAAGCTCGACTACCTCGAGGACGGCGAGATCGATGCCTTCCGTCGCTACAAGGCGGAGGTGGATCCCGAAGGGCGCTTCAATGCCGGCAAGCTGCTGCCCGGCGGCAACCTCGAGCGCGCCTACACGCCGTCCTTCGCGCTGCTGGAGATGGAGAGCCTGATCCTCGAGCAGAGCCAGATCGGCGAGATCTCGGATTCCATCAAGGACTGCCTGCGCTGCGGCAAGTGCAAGCCGGTGTGCGCCACCCACGTGCCGCGCGCCAACCTGCTGTACTCGCCGCGCAACAAGATCCTCGCCACCTCGCTGCTCATCGAGGCCTTCCTCTACGAGGAGCAGACGCGGCGCGGGGTGTCGCTCGCGCACTTCGACGAGTTCTCCGACGTGGCCGACCACTGCACCGTGTGCCACAAGTGCGTGAATCCCTGTCCCGTGGACATCGACTTCGGCGAGGTGTCCATGGCCATGCGCAACTTCCTGCGAAAGCAGGGAAGGAAGAAATTCAACCCCGGCACGGCGGCCTCCATGTTCTTCCTGAACGCCTCCGACCCGGCCACCATCAAGCTCGCGCGCACGGTGATGATCGAGTGGGGCTACAAGGCGCAGCGCATGGCGCACGGGGTCGCGCGGCGCTTCGGGCTGGTGCAGCCGCAGGTGAGGCAGCCGCCGGCCACCCTGGGCAAGCCGCCGATCAAGGCGCAGGTGATCCACTTCATCAACAAGCCCATGCCCAGGAGCGTGCCGCGCCGCACCGCGCGCGCCATGCTCGACGTCGAGGACAAGCACATCGTCCCCGTGATCCGCGACCCGCGGCGGGTGGCGGAGGATTCCGAGGCGGTGTTCTACTTCCCCGGCTGCGGCTCGGAGCGGCTGTTCAGCCA
Source organism: uncultured Rhodocyclaceae bacterium (assembly GCA_964641005.1). Lineage (GTDB taxonomy): Bacteria > Pseudomonadota > Gammaproteobacteria > Burkholderiales. The sequence goes on along the minus strand of CAZXJW010000161.1, from coordinate 5,743 downwards.
GGTGGGCCTGGCCACCCAGGCGATGCTCTGGCACGTGGGCGCCACCACCGTGCTGCCGCCGGGCTACCTGTGCTGCGGCTATCCGCAGCGCGCCGCGGGCGAGTCGGAGAAGGGCCAGGCAATCTCCACCGAGAACCGGGTGCTGTTCCACCGCGTGGCCAACACCCTCAACTACCTCGACATCAAGACGGTGATCGTGTCCTGCGGCACCTGCATGGACCAGCTCGCCGGCTACGAATTCGAGAAGATCTTCCCCGGCTGCCGGCTGCTCGACATCCACGAGTACCTGATGGAGAAGGGCGTGAAGCTCGAGGGCGTCACCGGGGTGCGCTACATGTACCACGACCCCTGCCACTCGCCCATGAAGACCCACCAGCCGCTCAAGGTGGTGAACCAGCTCATGGGCCAGGAGGTGAGGCAGAACGAGCGCTGCTGCGGCGAGTCGGGCACGCTCGCCATGACGCGCCCGGACGTCTCCACCCAGGTGCGCTTCCGCAAGGAAGAGGAGATGCGCAAGGGCGCCGACCGGCTGCGCACCGACGGCTTCCAAGGCGAGGTGAAGGTGCTCACCTCCTGCCCGTCCTGCCTGCAGGGCCTGTCGCGCTACGACGCGGACGCCATCACCCAGGCCGACTACATCGTGGTCGAGATCGCACGCCACGTGCTGGGCGAGGGCTGGCTCGACCAGTACGTGCAGTCCGCCAACCGCGGCGGCATCGAGCGCGTGCTGCTGTGAACCCGGCAGCCTGCCCGTTCTGCGACGGCGACGGCGGCGAGCTGCTCTGGCGCGGCGAGCGCCTGCGGGTGATCCTCGCCGCGGAAGCCGACCACCCGGCCTTCCTGCGGGTGGTCTGGAACGCCCACGTGCGCGAGATGACCGACCTCGCCGTTGCCCAGCGCGCCGAGCTCATGGAGGCCGTGTGGGCGGCGGAGCAGGCGCTTCGCGACGTGCTGCGCCCCGACAAGGTCAACCTGGCGAGCTTCGGCAACGTGGTGCCGCACCTGCACTGGCACGTGATCGCGCGCTGGACGGGCGACCCCCACTTTCCGAATCCCGTCTGGGGCGCGCGGCTGCGCGACGGGCCGCGGGCGCTCGCGGCGCGCGACAGGGCGGCGCTGGCTTCCCGGCTGGAACAGGCCATGGGCAGGGACGGGGCTCGCGCCGGCGCGTAGGGCTCTCCCTCGGCGGACGGGGGCTTGCGAAGACCGGTCCAACGGTTCAATATTTCGATAAATATTGAAACGACAGGCATCCCTCCTGGACGTTGCCATCGAACCGGACGATGCCGGGGCGGCGACTCCGGCGGTCGTGCCAAGTGCCTGCAAGCCCCGGAGATCCCGATGAACCGTCCCTTCAACGTGCTGTTCCTGTGCACCGGCAACAGCGCCCGCAGCATTCTCGCGGAAGCCTTCCTCAATGCCGCGGGCGGCGAGCGCTTCCGGGGCTACAGCGCCGGCAGCCATCCCAGGGGGGAGGTGCATCCCCTGGCCATCGCGCTGCTCGAGCGCCAGCGCATCGCCACCCAGGGCCTGCGCTCCAAGAGCTGGGACGAGTTCGCGGCCCCCGGCGCGCCGTCGCTCGATTTCGTGTTCACCGTCTGCGACAACGCCGCCGCCGAGGTGTGTCCCGCCTGGCCCGGCCAGCCCATGACGGCCCACTGGGGCGTTCCCGATCCGGCCGCGGTGATCGGCAGCGACGAGGTCCGCAACCGCGCCTTCCTGACGGCCTGGACGCATCTGTCCAACCGCATCCGCATCTTCATGAGCCTGCCCATCGACAGGCTCGACCGCCTGTCGCTGCAGGGCCGGCTCGACGAGATCGGCCGGAGTGCCGCGCCTTGAGCGCCGTGCGCAAGGCTCCGGCGCGCGGTTCGGCGCGTCGCCGGCTGTCTGCGGCAGAGGTGGTTGCCGGCCTGGGCGCGCTCGCCCAGGAGACCCGCCTCGCAGCCTATCGCGCCCTGGTGCAGGCGGGCCCGGGCGGGCTCGCCGCGGGGGCGCTTTCGGAGCGGCTCGGCGTGGCGCCGGCCACGCTGTCCTTCCACCTGTCCCAGCTTGCCGCCGCCGGCCTCGTCCATGGGCGTCAGCAGGGCCGTTTCGTGATCTATGCCGCCGACTACGCGGCCATGAACGCACTGGTGGGATTCCTCACCGACAACTGCTGCGGGGGCAATGCGTGCGGCCCCGGCCAGGGCAGCACCACGTGCGCACCCAAGGAGCAGGCACCATGAAGCGCTTCCATGTCCACGTGGCGGTGGACGACCTCGCCGCCAACGTCCGGTTCTATTCCGCGGTGTTCGGCCGCGCGCCCACCGTGCAGCACGACGACTACGCCAAGTGGATGCTGGACGATCCGCGCGTGAACTTCGCCATCTCCGCGCGCGGCGCGCCGGCCGGGCTGGATCACCTGGGCATCCAGGTGGAGTCCGGGGACGAACTCGCGACCCTGCGCACCCAGGTGGACGGCGCCGAGATCGCAGCCCTCGACCAGCAGGGCGCGGCCTGCTGCTACGCGCGCTCGGACAAGTACTGGGTCACCGATCCCCAGGGCATCGCCTGGGAGACCTTCCACACGCTGGACGCCATTCCCACCTACGGCGGGGCGCGCCGCGAGTCCCCGCCGGCGCCGTCCGCCGCGGACGCGGCTTCGTGCTGCGCGCCCGCGTCCCAGCCGGTGCGCATCACGCGGGCGGTGAAGGTGCCGGTGCTTCCCGCCGCAGCGTCAGGCTGCTGCGCTCCGGCGGATTCCAAGCCCCGGCAGTGACCGCCGCCGCCGAGGTGGTCGCGGAGCAACCCGCGCCCGCCATTGGGTTCTTCGAGCGCTGGCTCTCGGCGTGGGTGCTGCTGTGCATCCTCGCCGGCATCGGCCTGGGCGAGATCGCACCCGGCGTGGCGCGCGCACTGGGCGCCATGGAGGTGGCCAGGGTCAACCTGCCGGTGGGCCTGCTCATCTGGGTGATGATCATCCCGATGCTGCTGCGCATCGACTTCGGTGCCGTGGGCCAGGTCACGCGCCACTGGCGCGGCATCGGCGTGACGCTGTTCGTCAACTGGGCGGTCAAGCCCTTCTCCATGGCGCTGCTGGGATGGGTCTTCCTGCGCCACGTCTTCGCCCCCTGGCTGCCCGCGGACCAGGTGGAGAGCTACTTCGCCGGGCTGATCCTGCTGGCGGCGGCGCCCTGCACGGCCATGGTGTTCGTGTGGAGCCAGCTCACCCGGGGTGACCCGCTGTTCACGCTGTCGCAGGTGGCGCTGAACGACCTGATCATGATCGTGGCGTTCGCGCCCATCGTGGGGCTGCTGCTGGGCCTGGCTTCCATCACCGTGCCCTGGCAGACGCTGCTCGTGTCGGTGCTGCTCTACATCGTGGTGCCGGTGCTGATCGCGCAGGCGTGGCGCCGCCTGCTGCTCGGGCGGGGCCCGGGGGCGCTCGAGGCCGCGCTGGCGCGCATCCAGCCCTTCTCCATCGGTGCGCTGCTTGCCACGCTGGTGCTGCTGTTCGCCTTCCAGGGAGGGCAGATCGTCCGGCAGCCGCTTGTGATCGCCCTGCTGGCGGTGCCCATCGTGCTGCAGGTTTACTTCAACGCGGGCCTGGCCTACTGGCTGAACGGCCGCCTGCGCGTGGCCCACTGCGTGGCGGGGCCCTCGGCGCTGATCGGCGCGAGCAACTTCTTCGAGCTGGCGGTGGCCGCGGCGATCAGCCTGTTCGGCATCGAGTCGGGCGCGGCGCTCGCCACGGTGGTGGGCGTGCTGATCGAGGTGCCGGTGATGCTCACGGTGGTGCGGTTCGTGAACCGCGATCGTCGGCGCTACGAGGCGGCCACGGCACGGGCCTGAGGAAACGGCGCGCCGGGCGGGGGTGGCCGCCGCCCTGCGTCGAAGGCGAGCCCTGCCCTCAGCTGGCGGCGGCCAGCGCCTGGGGCTGCGCCAGCGGCTGGGTGCGATCGGCCGGAAACACCGCCGAGAAGGTGCTGCCCTTGCCGGGCTCGCTCTCCACCTCGAGATGGGCCTGGTGGCGCTGCAGCACGTGCTTGACGATGGCCAGCCCCAGGCCCGTGCCGCCGGTCTCGCGCGAACGGCTGCGGTCCACGCGGTAGAAGCGCTCCGTGAGCCGCTCGATGTGCTGGGTCTCGATGCCGATGCCCGTGTCGGACACCGAGAACACGGGCTCGCTGCCGCGCAGCCACCAGCGCAGCTCGATGAGCCCGCCGGGCGGGGTGTAGCGGATGGCGTTGCTGACCAGGTTGCCGAAGGCGCTGCGCAGCTCGTCCTGGCTGCCGTGCAGGCCGTCGCGCAGTTCGCTGTGGAGCCGGATCTCGTGCCGGCCGCCGGACAGGGCCAGCGCATCCTGTAGCAGGTGCTCGCACAGGTCGGGCACGTCCACGGGTTCGTCCCTGGCGGGACTGTGGGTGCTCTCCAGGCGCGACAGCGTGAGCAGGTCCTCCACCAGCCGGTTCATGCGGGTGGTCTGCTGGCTCATGAGTTCCAGCGACCGCCGGGTCATCTCGGGGTCGGGTCGGCGCAGGTCGATGAGCGTTTCCAGGAAGCCGTTGAGCACCGTGAGCGGGGTGCGCAGTTCGTGGGACACGTTGGCCACGAAGTCGCGACGGGTGGTCTCGAGCTTCTCCCAGCGGGTCACGTCGCGGCCCAGCAGCAGCTTCTCGCTCTCGCCGTAGGGCACGAACTGCACCGACAGCGACACCTCGCCGAGCCCGGGCGGGGTCAGCCGCAGCAGCAGCGGCTGGGAGAAGTCGGCCCGCTGCAGGTAGTCCACGAAGCTGGGCTGGCGCACCAGGTAGCCCACCTGCTGTCCCACGTCGCGGGCCGGGTCCAGGCCCAGGTACTGGGCCGCCTTGGGGTTGCACCACTGGATGCGGTTGTCCTCGTCGAGCACCACCACCGTCTCGGGCATGGCGGCCCCGGCGGCCTCGAAGCGCTGGATGCGCTCCATCAGGCGCCCTTCCGTCTGGGACTGTCGCCGCAGCAGGCGCGAGAGGTAGGAGAAGGCCTGTTCCCAGCGGCCCGAGCCCACCGGCAGCGCTTCGGGGCGCGGATCGCGCAGCCATTGCTCGAGCTGCGAGAGGTTGGCGAGCTGGTGGGCGAGCAGCAGCGCGAGCAGCGCCGCGGCGGCCAATGCGGCCCACACGGGCCCGGCCATGGGCCAGAGCACCAGGCCCAGCCCTGCGGCGAGGGCGGGCGTGAGCAGCGCGTTGCGCCAGTGCCGGTTCACGCGGATCCGGGCTCCGTGCGAGAGGGACGGGCCGGGATTATCCCAGAACCGCCCGTGGCGGCGCCTGCGATTTCTGGCTCCGACGCCTCAGTTCGCCGACAGCCGGTAGCCCGTGCCGCGCACCGTCTGGATGAGCGCATCGAGGCGGGTGGGCTCGAGGGCCTTGCGCAGCCGGCGGATGTGCACGTCCACCGTGCGCTCTTCCACGAACACGTGGTCGCCCCACACCTGGTCGAGCAGCTGGGTGCGGGAGTGCACGCGCTCGGGATGGGTCATCAGGAAGTGCAGCAGCCGGAATTCGGTGGGACCCAGCTCCACCGGCTGGGCATTGCCCGTGACGCGATGGCTGGCCGGATCGAGCCGCAGCCCGCCCACCTGCACCACGTCGTCGGTCATCTGCGGGGCGCGCCGGCGCAGCACGGCCTTGACGCGGGCGTTGAGCTCGCGCGGGGAGAAGGGCTTGGTGATGTAGTCGTCGGCGCCCGTCTCGAGCCCGGTCAGCTTGTCCTGCTCCTC
>CAZXJW010000160.1:0-7509 GCA_964641005.1 uncultured Rhodocyclaceae bacterium | reverse complement strand
GCTTTCGCCACTGCCCCCTCAAGACAGCGTGTCTACCAATTTCACCACATCGGCCCTGCCATCCGCGTGCCGGGAAATGCCCGCGGATGGTGCTGCGACTGCACTTACTTCGGCACTTCCCCCGCCTTGGACCCATCCGCGGGCGCCGCGGGCGGCGCCTCCGGGGCGGGAGTGGCGGCCGGCTGGGCTTCCTGCTTGGCAGGCTGGCCCAGCACGGCGCTGCGACCCTCGACACGGTTGGCGGACAGGTAGGTCAGCGCGAGGCTGGTGACGAAGAACACCGCGGTGAGGACCGCGGTGGTACGACTGAGGAAATTGGCGGAGCCGCTGGCGCCGAAAAGGCTGCCCGCGGACCCGCTGCCGAACGCGGCTCCCATGTCCGCGCCCTTGCCATGCTGGAGCAGCACCAGCCCGATGACTCCGGCGGCGACCAGCACGTGAACGATCAACAGGACTGTCTGCATTGCTCTCTCAGGCGGCCGCCGAGGCGGCCCGCACGATATCCAGGAATTCCGGAGCGACCAGCGAAGCGCCGCCCACCAAACCGCCATCCACGTCCGGCATCGCGAACAGCGCCGCCGCGTTGGCGGCCTTGACGCTGCCACCGTAGAGGATCTTCAGGCGCGCGGCCTCGTTCCCCCACTCACGCGTCACAGCCTCTCGGATGAACGCGTGCACTTCCTGGGCCTGTTCGGGCGAGGCAGTCCGCCCCGTACCGATGGCCCACACCGGCTCGTAGGCCAGCACCACATTCTCCACCCCGGCGCCATCCGCGCCGGCCAGCACGGGCGCGAGCTGCGCGGCGATGACCTGCCGCGTGATGCCCGCTTCGCGCTCGGCGAGCTGCTCGCCCACGCACACCACCGGGATGAGTCCCGCCAGCCGGGCAGCCTGCATCTTCCTGGCCACCATCTCGCTGGACTCGCCGTGCAGAGTTCTGCGCTCCGAGTGCCCGACGATGGCGTACCGGGAACCGAACTCCGCCACCATCGCCGCCGCCACCTCGCCCGTGAAGGCGCCGGAGGCATGTTCGCTCACGTCCTGCGCTCCCCAGGCCACCGGGGAGCCCGCCAGGATTTCCGACGCCTGGGCCAGGTAGGGCGCGGGAACGAACACCGCGCACTCGGCACCGGCCGGCGCCACGCCATCCCGCAGGGCACGCAGCAGAGCGTCGTTGCTGCGCCGGCTGCCGTGCATCTTCCAGTTGCCAGCCACCAGCTTGCGTCGCATGCGCGTGAAATCCAGGGCGAAAAGCCTTTGGAGTTTACTCGTTGCAACAATCTGGGGTCAACGGCGCTGCAGTGCAAAATCGCCGCGGGAGGCGCTGGAGAAACCCTCGGCCGGGTAGAAGCAGTCGCCCCAGGTAACGCGCAAAACAAATGTGAGGACCCGCTGACATCGAGCTCCGGTAGTGCGGGAGAACGCCGGTGTGTGGCGGGGCACGCCCGGTTCCCCCGGCGACGGCGCTCAGCCGAACCGACCGGTGATGTAGTCCTCGGTGGCCTTGTTCTTGGGCTTGAGGAAGATGGTGTCGGTGGCGTCGAACTCGATCATCTCTCCCAGGTACATGTAGGCGGTGAAGTCCGACACCCGGGCTGCCTGCTGCATGTTGTGGGTCACGATCAGGATGGTGATCTTGTCCTTCAGGTCGGCGATGAGCTCCTCGATGCTCGCCGTGGCGATGGGGTCGAGCGCCGAGGTGGGCTCGTCGAACAGCAGGATCTCCGGCTCGGTGGCCAGGGCCCGGGCGATGCACAGGCGCTGCTGCTGGCCGCCCGAGAGGTTGAAGGCCAGGTCGTTCAGGCGGTCCTTGACCTCGTCCCACAGCGCCGCGCCGCGCAGCGCCTGCTCCACCTTCTCGTCGAGCAGCTTCACCCCGCGCACGCCGCGCACGCGCAGCCCGTAGGCCACGTTCTCGTAGATGGACTTCGGGAAGGGGTTGGGTTTCTGGAACACCATGCTGATGCGCATGCGCACCTCGATGGGGTCCACCTGCGGCGCCAGCAGGTTGGTGTTGTCCGGGAACAGGTTGATCTCGCCCGAGTACTTGTTGCCCGGGTAGAGGTCGTGCATGCGGTTGAAGCAGCGCAGGTAGGTGGACTTGCCGCAGCCCGAGGGGCCGATCAGCGCCGTCACCTTGCGCTCGTAGATGGGCATGCTGATGCCCTTGAGCGCGTGGAAGCTGCCATAGTGGAAATTCAGGTTGCGCGCCTCGGCCTTGGGCTTGAGGTCCGCCGCGATGGTGCTGCCTTCGGTGACTTTCGACATGGGGAGGAGCTCACCACTTGATGTTCTTGCGCAGCCGGTAGCGGATCCAGATGGCCAGCGCGTTCATGGAAAGGGTCATCACCACCAGCACGAGGCCGGCGGCGGCGGCGTTCTTGTGGAAGGCCGCCTCTGGCCGCGAGGTCCAGTTGAACATCTGGATCGGCATCACGGTGAAGCCGGAGAACAGCCACTCGAGGCTGACGAAGGGGACCTCCGCCTTCAACGGCGCGGGTGGCAGGAAGGCGATGAAGGTGAGCGCGCCGATGGTGATCACCGGCGCGGTCTCGCCGATGGCGCGCGCCATGCCGATGATGATGCCGGTCATGATGCCGGGCGCCGAGTACGGCAGGATGTGGTCGGCGGTGGTCTGCCACTTGGTGGCTCCCAGGGCGTAGGCGCCCTCACGGATCGCGCCGGGGATGGAACGGATCGCCTCTCGCGTGGCCACCACCACCACCGGCAGGATGAGCAGCGCCAGCGTGAGGCCGGCAGACAGGATGCTCTGGCCGAAGCCGAAGGCGTACACGAACAGGCCGAGCGCCAGCAGGCCGTAGACGATGGAGGGCACCCCGGCGAGGTTGGTGATGTTGATCTCGATGACGTCGGTGACCCAGTTCTTGGGCGCGTACTCCTCGAGGTACACCGCGGCGGCCACGCCCACGGGAATCGCGGCGAAGGCTGTGACCACCATCACCAGGGTGGTGCCCACCCATGCCGAGAGGATGCCCGCCTGCTCCGGGCGGCGCGACGGGAAGTTGGTGAAGAAGTCGGCCGAGATGCGCGGCAGACCGTCGATCACCATGCCCACGAACAGCACCAGGAAGGTGAGCACGCCCACCATCAGGGCGAGCACGCCGATGGTGGCGAAGATCAGGTCCCAGCGCTTGTGGCGCTGGATGAGCTGGCGGATCTCCTCGAGGTCCTGCTTGAACATTTCAGTAGGCCTGGCGGAAGCGGCGCTTGAGGACGTGGCCGAGGATGTTGAACAGCAGCGTGATCAGCATCAGCGTGAGACCGGCCGCGAAGATGGTCTGGTAGCCGATGGAGCCGTGCGGCAGGTCGCCCAGGGCCACCTGCACGATGAAGGCGGTGATGGTGGCCGCGGGCTCGAGGGGGTTCCAGGTGAGGTTGGGCTGCATGCCGGCGGCCACCGCCAGGATCATGGTCTCGCCGACGGCGCGCGAGATCCCCAGGATGTAGGCGGCGGCGATGCCCGACAGCGCCGCCGGCGTCACCACCCGGATGGCGGTCTGGAAGCGCGTGGCGCCCATGGCGTAGGAACCCTCGCGCATGGCCATGGGAACGGAGCGCATGGCGTCCTCGCTCACGGAACTCACGTAGGGGATGATCATCACGCCCATCACGAGGCCCGCGGAGAGCAGGTTGAAGCCGGGCAGCTCGGGCATGAGGTACTGCAGCGCCGGGGTGACGTAGAGCAGCGCGAAGTAGCCGTACACCACAGTGGGCACGCCTCCCAGCAGCTCGAGGAAGGGCTTGGCGATCTCGCGCACGGAGAAGGGCGCGAACTCCGAGAGGTAGATGGCGATGATGGTGCCCAGCGGGATGGCCACCGCCAGCGCCACCATCGAGCTCACCAGCGTGCCCGAGAGCAGCACCATGATGCCGTAGTGCGCGTCGTCGAACAGCGGCGTCCACTGCGTGTCGGTGAGGAAGTCCCACAGCGGCACGTGCTCGAAGAAGGAGATCGACTCGGACACCAGCACCCAGACGATGCCCAGCGTCACGAACACCGAGAACAGCGCGCACAGGAACAGGATGCTCTCGATGACGCGTTCCTTCACGTGGCGCGAATGGCGCCTCGCGAGTCGGTCGCTGATCAGCGTGTCGGCCACTGCACGGGTCCCCGGATCGTGTTCTTGTGGGCGGAAGGCGACGGATTCTAGGTGAGTCGCCCGGTGCGGCAAAGCAGCGGCTGCGAAAAATGACGCGCGGGGGAACTCGCCGTTCCCCCGCGCCGTGGGTGCTGCCGGAACGTTACAGCTTCGCTTCCAGCTTCATGAGCTGTTCGATGGTGAGGCCCACCTTGTTCTCGCCGCCGAACTTGGTTCCCAGCACCTTCTTCGTTACCTGCTCCACGTTGAAGGCGTAAGCCTTCTGGGGCAGGGGCACGTACTTCACCTCGGTCACCAGGGTCTCGGCGTTCTTCATGTAGAACTCGACGAACTCGCGGATCTCCGGCCGGTCGAGCGACTTGGCGTTGATGTAGATGAAGATCGGGCGCGCCAGGGGCTGGTAGCTGCCATCCATCACCGTCTCCGCCGCGGGCAGCACCGGCTTGCCCGTGGCTGGGTTCACGATGGGCACGGCCTTGAGCTTGTCGCGGTTCTCGTAGTAGTAGGCGTAGCCGAAGTAGCCCAGGCCGTTGACGTCGCGGGCGATGCCCTGCACCAGCACGTTGTCGTCCTCGGAGGCGGTGAAATCACCACGGCTGGACTTCGCCCGGCCGTTGACCGCCTCGGTGAAGTAGTCGAACGTGCCCGAGTCGGCGCCGGGGCCGAACAGCTTCAGCGACGAATCCGGCCATGCCGAATTGACCTGCTTCCACTTGGTCACCTTGCCCTGGGCGGCGGGCTCCCACATCTTCTTCAGCTCGGCGACGGTGAGCGCCTTGATCCAGTCGTTCTTGGGGTTCATCACCACCGTGAGCGCGTCGTAGGCCACGGGCAGCTCGACGTACTGGATGCCGGCCTTCTTGCACTCCTCCATCTCGCGGGCGAGGATGGGACGGGAGGCGTTGGAGATGTCGGTCTCGCCGCGGCAGAACTTCTTGAAGCCGCCGCCGGTGCCGGAGATGCCCACGGTCACGCGGATCTTGCCCTTCTTGGACTGCTGGAAATCCTCGGCCACGGCCTCGGTGATGGGGAAGACCGTGGAAGAACCGTCGATCTTGATGGTTTCCTGAGCGTGCGCCGGGCCGGAAAGGGCGGCGATGCAGGCGGCGGCGAGGGCGGACGCGGAAGCCCGCGACAGGCGGGTGGCAAGCAGCATGGAAATCCTCCTGGACGAAAGGCGTGTCCCTACGGACGGGCCGGATTCTAGGTCCGCTTTATGACAGGTTGATTGCAATCGTGGGCCATAAGGCCCTGCGGCGCCAAGGGCTTGCCGGTCGGGCACACGAGCCGGGGCCGGCCGTCCAACGGGCCGGTGCGCCGCGATGAGCGCCTTGCACGGTGGCGCGGGCGGCCCCGGGGCGGGTTCAGCCGCCGGCGGCGGTGCGCACCACCCCCGCCAGGGACTCAGCCAGCGCCCGGACCTCGGCCTCGGCCTCGCCTTCCACCATCACCCGCACCACGGGTTCCGTCCCCGAAGGCCGCAGCAAGACCCGGCCACGCCCTGCCAGGCCGCGCTCGGCCTCGGCCACTGCCCTCGCCACGCCGGCCTCGGCGCGCAGGTCGAACCCCGCGCGCGCCAGGCGGACGTTGACCAGCACCTGGGGCAGCAGGCGCAATCCCGCGCAGGCCTGTTCCAGGCCCTGGCCGGAAGTGCGCAGGGCGTGGAGGACCTGGAGCGCCGAGACCAGGCCGTCGCCGGTGGTGTGCCGGTCGAGGCAGACGATGTGGCCGGAGTTCTCGCCGCCCAGCAGCCAGCCACGCTCGCGCAGCAGCTCCAGCACGTAGCGATCGCCCACGGCGGCCCGGGCGAAGGGGACGCCCAGCTCGCCAAAGGCCCGTTCCAGGGCGAAGTTGGTCATGAGGGTCCCGGCCACGCCGCCGCCCAGGCGACCCTCGGCGAGCCGCTGGCGGGCGATCACGTACAGCAGCTGGTCGCCGTCGTAGAGGGTGCCGCGGGCGTCGGCCATGATCAGCCGGTCGGCATCGCCATCCAGGGCGATGCCCACGTCCGCCCCGCGGGCCACCACCTCGCGGGCGAGCGGGGCCGGATGGGTGGCGCCGCAGCGGTCGTTGATGTTCAGGCCGTCTGGCTGGGCGGCGATCACCTGCACCTCGGCCCCGAGCTCGTGCAACACGGGACCGGCCACGTGGTAGGCGGCGCCGTTGGCGCAGTCCACCACCACCCGCAGGCCGCGCAGGTCGAGTTCGGCGGGGAAGGTGCTCTTGCAGAACTCGATGTAGCGGCCGGCGGCATCCGCCACGCGGCGCGCCTTGCCCAGCCGCGCGGCGGGCAGGCAGGTCACCGGGCCGTCCATGCGCGCCTCGATGGCGGACTCCACGGCATCGGGCAGCTTGTAGCCGTCGGGGCCGAAGAACTTGATGCCGTTGTCGTCGAAGGGATTGTGCGAGGCGCTGATGACGATGCCGGCCGAGAGCCGCAGGGCCCGGGTGAGGTAGGCCACCGCGGGCGTGGGCATCGGGCCGGCCAGCAGCACGTCCACGCCGGCGGCCGCGAGGCCGGCCTCGAGGGCCGACTCGAGCAGATAGCCGGAGATGCGGGTGTCCTTTCCGATCAGCACCGCTGGATTCGCGCTGCCACGGCCGCTGGAGGCGAGCACCTCCCCGGCCGCGTTGCCCAGCCTCAGCACCCAGTCCGGCGTGATGGGCGCCTCGCCCACCTTGCCGCGCACGCCGTCGGTCCCGAAGTAACGCCTTGCGCCCATCAGCCCCCTCCCCTTTCCGATGCACTGCCCTCCTGCACCGCCCGCCAGACGGCGAGCGCGTCGCGCGTGGCGGCCACGTCGTGCACCCGCACCACCGCCGCGCCCCGCGCCACGGCCGCGAGTGCGGCCGCCACGCTGGCGTGGACCCGCTCGCCCACCGGCCGGCCCGTGAGCTGGCCCAGCAACGACTTGCGCGACAGCCCCACCAGCAGCGGCACGCCCGCCGCGGCCTCGAGCTCGGGCAGGCGCCGCAGCAGTTCGAGATTGTGCGCCGTGGTCTTGCCGAAGCCGAAGCCCGGGTCAGCCAGGATGCGGCTGCGCGGGATGCCGGCCGCCTCGCAGGCGGCCACCCGCTCGCGCAGGAAAGCACCCACCTCGGCCACCACGTCACCGTAGACGGGGGCGAGCTGCATGGTGCGCGGCTCGCCCTGCATGTGCATCACGCACACCGCCGCATCCGAGGTCGCAACCGCCTCGAGGGCGCCGGCGGCGCACAGGCCGTACACGTCGTTGATCATGGCCGCCCCGGCGGCCAGCGCGGCGCGCATCACTTCCGGCTTGCCCGTGTCCACCGAGACGGGCACCGGACCACCCGCGAAGGCCTCCACCACGGGCAGCACGCGGTCGAGTTCCTCCTGCGCGTCCACCGGCGCGGCCCCCGGACG
>CAZXJW010000159.1:7062-7523 GCA_964641005.1 uncultured Rhodocyclaceae bacterium | reverse complement strand
CCCCTGGAAGTCCACGCGCTCGGGGATGATGCACGGCTGCGGCCACGACGGGCACACGGCCATGCTGGTGGGCGCCGCGCGCTACCTGGCCGAGACGCGCAACTTCGACGGCACGGCCTACGTGATCTTCCAGCCCGCCGAGGAACACGGCGGCGGCGGCAACGTGATGGTGCAGCAGGGCCTGTTCGAGCGCTTCCCCGCCGACGAGGTGTACGCCCTGCACAACTGGCCCGAACTGCCCGCCGGGCGCATCGCCATGCGCGCCGGCCCGGTGATGGCGGCCACCGACGAGATCGCCATCACGATCCATGGCAGCGGCGGTCACGCCGCCATGCCCCACCTGGCGGTGGACCCGGTGGTGATCGCGGCCCAGGTGATCACCGCACTGCAGACCGTGGCCAGCCGCAACGTGGCGCCGGTGGACGCGGTGGTGGTGAGCATCTGCTCCATGCACACCAGCC
>CAZXJW010000159.1:0-7052 GCA_964641005.1 uncultured Rhodocyclaceae bacterium | reverse complement strand
GCGTTCAACGTGATTCCGGATGCGGTGCATCTGCTGGGGACGGTGCGCAGCTTCCGGGCGGAGACCCGCGACCTGGCGGAGCGGCGCTGCGCCGAGATCGCGGAGGGGGTGGCGGCGGCGCTTGGCGGTCGCGCCGAGGTGAAGTACACCCGCGGCTACCCGGCCACGGTGAACAGCCCCCGGGAGACCGAGTTCGCCGCGCGGGTGGCGGAGAAGATCTTCGGCGCGGGCAACGTGGTGAGCGACGTGGACCCCACCATGGGCGGGGAGGACTTCGCGTACTTCCTGCAGGAGAAGCCGGGGGCCTATGTGTTCATCGGGCAGGGGGGCGGACCGCTGGGCTGCTCGCTGCACAACCCGCACTACGACTTCAATGACGAGGTGATTCCGCTGGGGGCGGGGTATCTGGCGGCGCTGGTGGAGGAGGGGATGCGGTTGGGGGTGCTGGAGAAGAAGGGGGAAGTGGTGGCTTGAGAAGGCGCCTAGTCGTACCTGGCGGCCGGTGTCGATCATGAGCGTCGTCTACAAGATCACGTACCCGAACGGGAAGATCTACGTGGGGCAAGACCTCACCGAGAGCATCAACTACTTCGGAAGTGCGAACAGTGAACTCATCGCCAAGGACTTCTCGCCGGAACAGAGGAGGATATTCACCGTCACTCGGGAAACTCTCTGGCAGTCTGACACTGCCACACCAGCTGAGGTTTCTCGCAAGGAACGAGAATACATTCTGGAGCTTCGTGCCAACGATCCGGCTATTGGCTACAACCGCTGGCCCAAGAGGCGCAGTTGAAGTGATGTCGACCTCCTCGTTCCGCGTGACCATCCGATGCGTTAGCTGCTTGACGCTCGATTGCACCGATTGACTTCGTTCAAGTTAAACAGGATTAGCTCGTGCCTATCCCGGACTACGAATCAGCGATGCTCCCTCTATTGCGACTCGCCGCTGATGGCGCGGAGCATCGCTTCCGCGATGCCGTAGAGCAACTGGCCGGAGAGTTTCAGCTCACCGATGCGGAGCGCGCTGAAATGCTCCCAAGTGGCACCGCGCCCCTGTTCAACAGTCGCTTAGGATGGGCTCGCACTTACCTTAAGCAAGCAGGGCTGCTGGAGTCTCCAAGACGGGGATTCTTCCGGATCACAGACAGGGGTAGAGCCGAACTGGCGGAGAATCCACCCCGAATCGACGTCAACCTGCTCGAAAAATTCGAGGAGTTCCGTGCGTTTCGGACGCGTAGGCGTGACCCGACGCCCACGGGTATACCGGAGCCTCAAAGAGACCCTGGTCGGGACGACCTGCCGAGCGACCAGACCCCCGAGGACCTCTTGGCGTCCGCTTATCGGCGCTTGAGGCGCGACCTGGAGATCGAAATCCTTGAGCAAGCCAAGGGAGCGTCTCCCGCGTTCTTTGAGCGTCTGGTCATCGACTTGCTCGTTGCGATGGGATATGGCGGAACAAGGCAGGATGCTGGTCGCGCCATCGGTAAGAGCGGCGATGGTGGGATCGACGGAATCATCAAGGAGGACAAGCTTGGCCTGGACGCAATTTACGTCCAGGCCAAGCGCTGGGAAGGAACCGTTGGTAGACCTGAGATCCAGAAGTTCGCCGGAGCCCTGCAAGGCCAGAGGGCGAACAAAGGCGTCTTCATCACTACGTCGGGTTACACCAGAGAGGCATTGGAGTACGCCGGGGTGATCAATTCCAAGATCATCCTGATTGATGGCGAACAGCTCGCCCGGTTGATGGTCGATCACAACGTTGGTGTTTCGCCCATCGGGATGTATGAGTTAAAGCGGATCGATAGCGACTACTTTGAGGGTGAATGAAGTCGTATCGCTGGACGTCGGGGATCGCGCTGAGAGCTGTAAGGAGGTGCCCCCCGGATTCGCGGCGATATACTTCATCAGGTCGCCAAGGGAGGCTGTTACATGCGATACCGCATCGCTCTGCACCAGTCCGAGGAGGGGTTTGCCGTCTCCGTGCCCGGTCTTCCTGGGTGTTGGTCCCAGGGCACCACGGAGGCCGAGGCTCTCGAGAACATTAAGACGGCGATCCGCGAGTACCTGTCTGTCGTCGAGGAACAGCTTCGCGGCGAAGAGGTCCGGGAAGTCGAGATCGTCGTCTAGCCTTGCCCAAGATTCCTGGCGTCAACCACCTTGACGCCGTCCGCGCTCTCGAGAAGGCTGGCTTCACGGTCGTGCGCCAGGGCGGCCACATCGTGATGTCCAATGGGGCTCGTATCCTTACCATCCCGCGCCACAACCCGGTGAATGCCTTCACGCTTGGCGGTATCGTGCGCGACGCGGGGCTGACGCCCGAGCAGTTTCGCGCCCTGCTCTAGACCCTCGGGGTCGAGTGACGACGGCGTCACTGACCGCACGCACTGGAGATCTGTCCATGAAGCTTCGTTCGATGGCCGCCCTGTTCGCGACGGCACTGGTTTTCGCGCTGTCCGCGGCCGTCCCCGCCCACGCCAACACCCTCCGCATGGCCGACCAGGGCGACGTGATGTCCATGGACCCCTACATGATCAACGAGGCCCTGCTGCTGAGCTTCATGGGCAACGTCTACGAGGGCCTCACCGGACGCGGGAAGAAGCTGGAGACCACCCCCGAGCTCGCCACCGACTGGAAGCAGACCGCCCCCACCGTCTGGCGCTTCAACCTGCGCAAGGGAGTGAAGTTCCACGACGGCACGCCCTTCACCGCCGACGATGTGATCTTCTCCCTCGAGCGTGCGAAGGGCGACGGTTCCGACGTGAAGACCTACGTCGCGCCCATCAAGGAGATCCGCAAGGTCGACAGCCACGCCATCGACATCGTCACGAACGAGCCCTACCCGATCCTGCCCCAGGCCATCAGCGTCTGGTACATCCTGTCGAAGCAGTGGTGCGAGAAGAACAACGCGGTGCGGCCGGTGGACGTGCGCAAGGGCACCGAGAACTTCGCCAGCACCCGCGCCAACGGCACGGGGCCGTTCCGGCTCAAGTCGCGCGAGCCGGGCGTGCGCACGGTGCTGCAGCCCAACCCGGAGTGGTGGGGCAAGCCCGAGCACAACCTCACCGAGGTGGTGTTCACGCCCATCGCCAACGACGCCACGCGCGTGGCGGCGCTGCTCTCGGGCGAGATCGACATGATGCAGCCCGTGCCGCTGCAGGACGTGCCGCGGCTGCAGGGCAACGCCAGTCTCAAGGTGGTGCAGGGCGGCGAGATCCGCACCATCTTCCTGGGCATGGACCAGAAGCGCGACGAGCTGATCGGGTCCAGCGTGAAGGGAAAGAACCCCTTCAAGGACAAGCGCGTGCGCCAGGCCTTCTACCAGGCCATCGACATCGAGGCCATCCGCGCCCGCATCATGCGCGGCGCCTCGCGGCCCACTGGGCTGCTCATCGCCCCCGAGGTGCAGGGCTTCAGCGCCGAGCTCAACAAGCGCCTGGCCTTCGACCCCGAGGCCGCCAAGGCGCTGCTGGCCGAGGCCGGCTACGGGGGCGGCTTCGAGGTGACCATGAACTGCCCCAACGACCGCTACGTGAACGACGCCGAGATCTGCCAGGCCATCGCGTCGATGCTGGCCAAGGTGGGCGTGAAGATCAACCTGGTGGCCGAGACCAAGACCCTGTGGTTCCCCAAGGTCCTGCGGCGCGACACGGCCTTCTACCTGTTCGGCTGGGTGCCCGCCAGCCAGGATGCCCACAACGCGCTCTACGCGCTGGTGGCCACGCCGGGCGAGGGGGCTCAGGGGCAGTTCAACCTCGGGTCGTACTCGAACCCGCGCATCGACCAGCTCACGCGCCAGGTCGCCTCGGAGGCGGACATGGCAAAGCGCAACGGCTACATCGCCGAGGCCTTCCGGCTGATGCAGGAGGACGTGGCCTACATCCCCCTGCACCAGCAGCCCCTCACCTGGGGCATGAAGAAGAACGTGGAAGTGGTGCAGCTGGCCAACAACTTCAACTACCTGCGGTGGGCGACGGTGAAGTGACGGGCGCAGGTCACGTCGCGCCATGACGCGTCTCGCCGCGTGGTGGGGTTCCGACCTCGCCTGGTCCTTCCGTCGCTCGCCCGTCACCGTGGCCGCCGCGCTGGTGGCGCTGGTGTGCGTGGGCGGCGCGCTGCTCGCACCCTGGGTGGCTCCACACGACCCCTTCGACCTCGCCGCCCTCGACCTGATGGACGCGCTCTCGCCGCCGGCGTGGGCGTCCGAGGGTCGCTGGCGCTTTCCCCTGGGCACCGACGACCAGGGCCGCGACGTGTTCTCCGGGATCCTGTACGGCGCGCGCATCTCCATCGCCGTGGGCCTGGCCTCGGTGCTGCTGTCGGCGGTGCTGGGCGTGGCGCTGGGGCTGCTCGCCGGCTACGCGGGCGGCGCGGTGGATGCGCTGGTGATGCGCGTGGCCGACGTGCAGCTCTCGTTTCCTGCCATCCTCGTGGCGCTGCTGGTGGACGGCGTGGCGCGCATCGCCATGCCCGAGGCGGCCCACGGCGCGGCGGCCTTCTGGGTGATCGTGCTGTCCATCGCCCTGTCGGGCTGGGTGCAGTACGCGCGCACGGTGCGCGGCTCCACGCTGGTCGAGGCGCGCAAGGAGTACGTGCAGGCCGCGCGGCTCATCGGGCGCCATCCGGCGGCCATCCTGGTGCGCCACATCCTGCCCAACGTCACCGGGCCGGTGCTGGTGATCGCCACGATCCACCTCGCCACGGCCATCACCACCGAGGCCACGCTGTCCTTCCTGGGCGTGGGCATGCCGGCCACCACGCCCTCGCTGGGCACGCTCATCCGCATCGGCAACGACTTCCTGTTCTCGGGCGAGTGGTGGATCACCGTGTTCCCGGGCCTGGCGCTGGTGGCGCTGGTGCTGTCGGTGAACCTGCTGGGCGACTGGCTGCGGGACGCGCTTAACCCGAGGCTGGCGTGAGCGAAGCGACGTCCCCCGACAGCGCCGCACTGCTGGACGTGCGCGAGCTCGTGGTGGAGTTCGTCACCCGTCACGGCACGGTGCGTGCGGTGGACGGCATCTCGTTCTCCATCGCGCCGGGCGAGGTGCTGGGCGTGGTGGGCGAGTCGGGCGCGGGCAAGTCGCTCACGGGCACGGCGGTGCTGGGGCTGCTAGAACCGCCGGCGCGGCTGGGCGGTGGCGAGATCCTGTTCGATGGCCGACGCATCGACACGCTGTCGCCCGCCGAACTGCGCGCGTTGCGCGGACGCCACATCGGCGCCATCTTCCAGGACCCGCTCACGGCCCTCGATCCGCTGTTCACCGTGGGCGACCAGATCGAGGAGACCATCCTCGCCCACCTGCCCGTGTCGAGGGCCGAGGCGCGCCGGCGTGCGGTGGCCCTGCTGGCCGAGACCGGCGTACCCGCGCCCGAGCGGCGCATGGACCAGTATCCCCACCAGCTCTCCGGCGGCCTGCGCCAGCGGGTGGTGATCGCGCTGGCGCTGTGCGCCGAGCCGAAGCTGGTCATCGCGGACGAGCCCACCACGGCCCTGGACGTCTCCACGCAGGCGCAGATCATCGCGCTGCTCAAGCGCATCACGAAGGCGCACGGGGCGGCGGTGATGCTGGTGACCCACGACATGGGCGTGATCGCCGAGACGGCCGATCGCGTGGCGGTGCTGTACGCGGGGCGGCTGGTGGAGAGCGGGCCGGTGCGCGAGGTGCTGCACGCGCCGCGCCATCCGTACACGGCGGGGCTGATGGCCTCCATCCCGCGGCTCGGCGCCGTGGGCGCGCGGCTGGCGCAGATCGATGGCGCGATGCCCCGGCCCGGGGCGCTGCCGGCCGGGTGTGCGTTCCATCCGCGCTGTCCGCGGGTGATGGATCAGTGTCGGGTGGAAAGGCCGCCGCGGACGCAGGAAGGTGGGGCGGAGGTGCGGTGCTGGCTGGCGGTGAAGGAGGGCGTGGCGTGAGCGATGGAGCGGTCGTGCAAGCGGCGCCCGCGGCTTCCTCGGTGTCGGGTGAGCCGCTGGTGATCGCCAAAGACCTCGCCCGGGGCTTCGACGTCTCCTCCCCGTGGCTCGAACGCCTGCTGTCCCGCGAACCGCGTCGCCGGCTCAAGGCCGTGGACGGCGTGGACTTCGCCATCCCCCGCGGCCGCACGCTGGCGCTGGTGGGCGAGTCCGGTTGCGGGAAGTCCACGGTGGCGCGGCTGGTGACGGGGCTCTACGCGCCCTCGCGCGGCCGGGTGCTGTTCGATGGCGTGGACGTGGCCACCGCGCGGGGCGGCGAGGCCGCTTCCATCCGTCGCCGCACGCAGATGATCTTCCAGGACCCGTACGCCAGCCTGAATCCGCGCTGGCGCGTGGGCGACATCGTGTCCGAGCCGGCGCGGGTGCAGGGGCTGCTGGCGTCACGCGCGGCCTGCGAGACCCGCGTGGCGGAGCTGCTCGAGCTGGTGGGCCTGCGCGCCGAAGACGCGCGCAAGTATCCGCACCAGTTCTCCGGCGGGCAGCGGCAGCGCATCTCCATCGCCCGGGCGCTTTCGTCCTCGCCCGAGTTCCTGGTGTGCGACGAGCCCACCTCCGCGCTGGACGTCTCGGTCCAGGCCCAGGTGCTGAACCTGCTCCAGGATCTCCAGGCGCGTCTCGGCCTCACCTGCCTGTTCATCTCCCACAACCTGGCGGTGGTGGAGTACGTGGCCGACGAGATCGGCGTGATGTACCTGGGCCGCATCGTGGAACTCGGCCCGCGCGAAGCCGTGCTGTCGCGGCCGTCGCATCCCTACACCCGCCTGCTGCTCGACGCCGTGCCCGACCTTGCCATGAGCGGCCGCGCCCGCACGCCGGTGGGCGGCGAAGTCCCCAGCCCCATCGATCCGCCGTCGGGGTGTGCCTTCCATCCGCGGTGCCCGTGGGCGAATGCCCGTTGCAAGGCGGAGCGGCCGGAATCGAAGTGGGCGGGTGAAGGGCGAGTGGTGGCTTGCCACGCCGTAGAGGAACAGCGGTTGCGGTGACAGTGCAACAATGGGGTCAGGTCTTGCCTTTTGCCTGTTTCCCGGGGTCAGGTCTTGCCATGCGTGGCAAGACCTGACCCCGGGAAACAGGCAAAAGG
>CAZXJW010000158.1:0-7537 GCA_964641005.1 uncultured Rhodocyclaceae bacterium | reverse complement strand
CGCATGGCCAGCACGGCAGCCAGCACCGCGACCGAAGCGGCGGTGGCCGACACGGCCGCGGCGATCACGGCAAGGGTGGTCGAGGCGCCCGCCGGCACCGCTGCGGCGATGGCGACCGGTGCCGCCGAAGGCGAGGCGATCGGTCGCACCGGCGTGGTCGGCGACGGCGCCGCACCACCCGCTGGTGCGCCAGCGGCGGCAGGCGCCAGCTCGCGCACGAAGCGCGAGAAGAAATCGTCCGCCATGCGGCGCGTCACACCGTCAATGAGGCGTGCTCCGACCTGGGAGAGGCGACCGCCCACCTGCGCTTGCGCGGTGTAGCGCAGCCGCGTGCCTTCGGCCACGTCGTCGAGGGTGACGGCCGCGGTGCCTTTGCCGAAGCCGGCCACGCCGCCCGAGCCTTCGAAACTCAGCGCGTAGGACGTGGGTGGCTGCACGTCGCGCAGTTCGAGCTTGCCGGCGAAACGCGCGCGCACGGGGCCGACCGTGGCCGCCATGGCCACGCGGTAGCGGTTTTCGCCCTCGGCCTCGAAGGTGTCGCAGCCAGCCAGGCAGCGTTGCAGCACCTGCGGGTCGTTGAGGGCACGCCACACGGTGGCGCGGTCGGCCTGGAGAATCTTCTCGCCTTGGATGTCCATGGGTATCTTCGTTGTGCGTTCACTCGGTCGCGGTCGCCGCAGCGCGCATGCGCTCGGCGGCCAGCTTCACGGCCTTGACGATTTCGGGGTAGGCGCCACACCGGCAGAGGTTGCCCGCCAGGTAGTGGCGGATCTCGTGGTCGCTTGGGTCCGGGTGTTGCGCGAGCAGTTGCCGCGCCATGAGGATGAAGCCGGGTGTGCAGAAGCCGCACTGGAAAGCGCCGGCGTCGATGAAGGCCTGCTGCACCGGGTCGAGCTGGCCGTTGGTGGCCACGCCCTCGATGGTCGCCACCTCGGCGCCATCCGCGTGCATGGCGGGGTAGATGCAGCCCGTGACGGCCTGGCCGTTGACGACCACGGTGCAACAGCCGCACAGGCCCTGGCCACAACTTTCGCGCGCGCCGTGCAGGCCGCAGCCACGCACGACTTCCACGAGAGAGTGGTAGGCCTCGACCTGGCGGGCCACGGGTTCGCCGTTGAGGCGAAACTGGATGAGGGTGCTGGTGGTGCTCATGGGGTCTCAATCGCGAAGTGGGCTGCCACGCTGCTCGGCGAGCGCGCGCATGACGGCTTCGGGTGTGATGGGCAGCGAGAAGATGCGCACGCCTACGGCGTCCTGGATCGCGTCGGCCACGGCGGAGGCGACGCCGAAGCAGCCGCTCTCGCCCAGGCCCTTGGCACCGAAGGGGCCGGTGCCCTGCTGTGCGTCCACCGCCTCGCAGCCGAAGTGCTCCGGGATGTCGTGGAAGCCGGGAATCTTGTATTCGGAGAAGGACGCGTTGCGCAGCTGGCCCTCCGCGTCGAACTCCATCTTCTCCAGGTGCGTCATGCCCAGCTGCATGATGGCCGCGCCGGAGATCTGCGACTCCACCACCTGGGGGTTGATGGGCGTTCCGCAGTCCACCACGTTCTCGATGCGCAGCAGTCGGAAGTGGCCGGTCTCGGTGTCGACCTCGACTTCGACGCCGGTGCCGCCGATCATCCAGTTCGGCGTGATGTCGGGCGAGCGGCCATCGGCATCGGGCGACTGGTAGGGCGGGATGAAGCTGCCTGTGCCGACGATGGTGCCCGCGGGCATGCCGTATTTCTTGCGCAGCAGGCCACCCGCGTCGCCGATGCCCTTGAAGGGCAGGCCCACTTCCTCGGCCAGGGCGGCCAGCCGGCCCAGCAGGTCCTGCGCGGCGAGCTTGACCGCATTGCCCATGTGGAAGGTCGAGCGCGAGCCCAGCGTGGCCATGTCGTAGGGCGTGACGTCCGTGTCGGGGTGGACCACGCGGATCTGCTCGGCGCGCAGGCCCAGCACGTCGGCCGCCACCATGGCCATGGCGGTGTCGGAACCCTGACCCATGTCCACGGTGCTGATCAGTATCACGCAACTGCCGTCGCCCCCCAGGGTGATGGTGGCGACCGAGGTGGTCGGCGCCACTAGGGCCTTGAAGCCGAGGCCGATGCCGCGCCCGCGCCGCAGCGTGCTCCGGCCGCGTTCGAAGGGCTCGCTCCAGCGCATGCGCTCGGCCACGCGGTCGAGCACCAGGCGCAGGGCGGCGTCTTTCATGATGGTGCCGGTGGGGTGCGGCCGGCCGTTCTCCAGCAGGTTGCGGCGGCGAAACTCCAGCGGGTCCAGGCCCAGCTCGCGGGCGATCAGGTCGGCCTGGCACTCGTAGCCCCACACCATCTGCGTGATGCCGAAGCCCCGGAAGGCGCCGGCCGGCGGCAGGTGGGTATAGACCTGGTACGAATCGATCTGCACGTTCTCGATGTCGTAGGGGCCGGTGGCGGTGAAGCCCGACTTCTGCGTCACGCGCGGACCGATGTCGGCGTAGGCGCCGCCGTTCCAGTGAACCTCGCAACGCCGTCCCGTGATGCGCCCTTCGGCGTTCACCGCACTGCGGATGCGAAAGGTCGTGGCGTGTTTGGTGATGGTGTAGAACTGTTCTTCCATCGTGAGCGCCACGCGCACCGGGCGACGCGCCACCAGCGCCAGCGCCACGGCCAGTGCCTCCAGCTTGATGTAGAGCTTGGCGCCGAAGCCGCCGCCGAGCAGGCGGGTTTTCACCTGAACGCGGTTCTCCGGCCAGCCCAGCAGGCGCGCGATCTCGATGCGCACGAAGGAAGGGCTTTGCGAGGCGGTGTGGATCACGATGCCACCCTCCTTGAGCTCGGCCAGGCTCACCATGGGCTCCAGCGGCACGTGCATCACCTGCTGGGTCTTGAAGGTGTGGTCGAACACGTGCGTGGCCTCGGCAAAGGCCTTGTCCACGTTGCCATGGCGCAGGCGGTAGTCCAGCGCCACGTTGGTGCCTTTTCGGCCCGCCAGGTGTTTGAGGTCGGGGAAGGTGCCCGCGGGTTTGAGCGCGTCGTGCACCAGCACGCTGGAGGTGGCGGCCTCGACCTCGTCGAACACGGCCGGCAGGCGTTCGTAGTCCACCACCACCACGCCCGCTGCGGCTTCGGCTGCGTGCGGGTCGTTGGCGAGCACCACGGCCACCGGTTCACCCACGTGCCGCACCTTGTCGATCGCAAGGATGGGTTGGTCGTGGAAGGCCGGCCCGTAGTGCGGGTCGGGAATGAGCCGCATCACGTCTTGCGCCGTGACCACATGCACCACGCCAGGCATGGCCGCGGCTTCGCGGGTGTCGATGCCGAGGATGCGCGCGTGCGCGTGCGGACTGCGCACCACCTTGGCGTGCAGCATGCGCGGCAGCTCGACGTTGTGGGTGTAGTCGGCGGCGCCGGTGACCTTGTCGATGGACTCGAGGCGGTTGACGCGGCGGCCGACCTGCGGTTCGGCGCTGAGGGAAGGGTTGATCGTCATGCGGCACTCCGGGCGCGGTTGAGTGCGCTCTGCACAGCGCGTGGCAAGGCCACGCGCAACAACTGGCGCTTGTAAGCAGCGCTGCCGTGGGCGTCGCCCACCAGCGGCGCCTCGGCCACGGCAGCTTCGGCGGCTTCCCGCAGCACGGGCTCGCTCAGGCCGCGCCGCTCCAGGATGGACTGCGCGTTGCGCAGGCGGGTGGGGCAGTCGGTCGCTGCCCCGGTGAGGATGCTGGCGCTGGTGACGCGTTCGCCCTGCAGGCCCAGCACCACGGCCAGGCCCAGCGCCGGCCAGTCGTGGGCGGCGCGCGTGGTGAGCTTGAGGTAAGCGCCCGGGCCGGCCTGCGGTGGCACGCGCAACTGGGTGATCAGTTCGTCGCGCCGCACCACGGTCTCGTAGTAGCCGGTGCACAGCGCATCGGCCGCCACCTCGCGCGCCCCGTTGGGGCCCGTGATCACGACGGTGGCACCCAGCGCGGCCATCACGGGCGGCATGTCCATGTGGGGGTCGGCATGGCTGAGGTTGCCGCCGATGGTGGCGACGGCGCGCACGCGGGGGTTGGCCACGCCGCGCAGCGCCTGCGCCAGCAGCGGCCAGCCCGCGCGCACCGCGGCATGGGCCTCGATGTC
Organism: uncultured Rhodocyclaceae bacterium; assembly: GCA_964641005.1. Classification (GTDB taxonomy): domain Bacteria; phylum Pseudomonadota; class Gammaproteobacteria; order Burkholderiales. Next base: position 3,455 of record CAZXJW010000158.1, on the reverse strand, counting down.
GGCCAGGCGCGCCATGCCGCCGATGAGCAAGGTGCCATCGGCCTGCCGCTCGATGCGCGCATGCTGTTCGCCGATGCGCTGCAGGCTGATCAGGCGCGTGGGGCGCAGCACGCCCGCCTTCATCATCAACATCACCGCGGTGCCGCCGCCCACGGGCCGCACGTTCGGGTCCTCGGGGTCGAGCAGCGAGAGCGCTTGCTCCAGCGAATACGGAAGCAGGAATTCGAACGGGGTCATGGCCGCACCTGTGCACAAAGGTCGAGAAGGGCCTGGGTCACGCGGTCCGGAACCTCCAGGGGGGTGAGGTGGCGGGCGCCCGCGATCACGTCGAGCCGGGAACCGGCGATGGCTTCGTGCATGGCGCGCGACATGGCCACCGGCGCGGCGTAGTCTTCCTCCCCCACCTGCACCAGGGTGGGCACGCGGATGCCGGCCAGCTGCGCGCGCGCGTCGAACGCGCCCATCATCCGGCAGGCCGCCACGTAGCTCTGCAAATCGTTGCGCAGGAAGACGTCCACCCAATGCTGCACCACGGCGGGCTCGCGCTCGCGAAAGCCGTTGCTGAACCAGCGGGTCACCTGGAAATCGGTCAATGAAGCCAGTCCCTGCAAGATCGCCTTCTGGGCCCGCGCCTCCCAATCCGTGGGGGCGGTCGGGCCGTACCAGGCGGTGGTGTCGATCAGCGCGAGGCCGGCGGTGCGATCGGGGTGGTCGATGGCGAACTGCAGGGCGACGCAGCCGCCCATGGAGGCGCCGCCGACCACCACCCGCTCCAGGCCCAGGTGTTCGATCACCTCACGCAGGTCGAGCGCCATGCGGGGGGCCGTGGTGCCCGTGTCGCCAGCACCCGAGCGGCCATGGCCGCGCGCGTCGATCGCCACCAGCGAGGCGTGTTCGCCCAGGCGCGCGTCCACCGCGTCCCAGAAGCTGTAATCCATGCCCAGCGAGTGCACGAGCGCGAGCACCGGGCGTGCGGCCGGTGCCATGCGGGCTTGGTAGGCGATGGACACGCCATCGCTGGCGCGCATGGTGGCGCTGGTTCCTTCGTTTGTCATAGGGCGCGGATTCTGGACAGCGCCCCCGCCCCTGACAAACGAGAAATTTCGGTGGGGCGAATGAATGTCTTTCATGCCTGGGGGTCATGAATCCGCGTCATGGCGACACGCGCTAGAAATCGTTTGCGCGCAAGCCCTGTCTCCAAAAGCATCGCGGCCCGGGTTCATTCACCGGATACAAGGAGACGACATGCATCACACCCCCCTGGCACGCCGACGCGTGCTGCTCGCCTCGGCCGCCCTCATGGCCGCACCGACCCTGCTGCCCGCTTCGGCCTTCGCGCAGGATTACCCCGGCCGCCCCATCCGCGTGGTCGTGCCCTTCGCGCCCGGCGGCGTGGTCGACGTCACCGCGCGCCTGCTCACGCAAAGGCTCACCGAGCGACTGGGCTGGAACTTCGTGGTCGACAACAAGCCGGGTGGCAACGGCTTCATCGCCGTCACCAACGTCGCCAAGTCTCCGGCCGATGGCTACACGCTGCTGGCCGCACACACCGGTGAGTTCGCCGTCAACCCGGCGCTGTTCCCCAACGTGCCGTACGAGCTCGACCGCGACTTCACGCCCATCACCATGATCAGCGACACGCCCATGCTGCTGGTGGCCAACGCACAGCAACCCTACAACACGGTGCCCGAGCTCGTGGCCGCCGCCAGGAAGGCACCGGGCAACATCACCTTCTCATCGCCGGGCAACGGCAGCATCAACCACCTCGCGGGGGAATGGTTTGCCATGGAGGCCGGAACCAAGCTGCTGCACGTGCCCTACCGCGGTGGCGCGCCGGCCGCGGCGGCTGTCGCCTCGGGCGAGGTGTCGCTGGGTGTGGTCGCGATCCCCGCCGTCATCCCGCACCTGCAGTCCGGGCGTGTGAAGGTGCTCGGCCTCACGACGGCACGCCGCTCCAGCTTCAACCGCGACTGGGTGACGGCCAACGAAGCCGGTGTGAAAAACGTGGACGCGTCCAACTGGGTGGGCTTGTTCGCGCCCAAGGGCGTGCCCGCCGACATCGTGGCCCGGCTGCATGCCGAGGTGGTGAAGACCCTGGAACAGCCGGACGTGAAGAAGCGCTTCGCCGACGCGGGTGCCGACATCGGCGGCATGTCCTCGGCCGACTTCGCGCAACGCATCCGCAGCGACGCCGCGCGTTTCAAGGTCATCGTGCAGAAAGCCGGCATACGGCCTGAATGAGTGGCATGACGCAGCCTGACACCGAACTTGCCCGCCAGATCGCGCCCACCGGCACCCTGCGCGCTTGCATCAACTTCGGCAACCCGGTGCTCGCCGCGCGCGGGGCGGGTGGCGAGCCGGGCGGTGTCTCGGTGGCGCTGGCGCGCCGCATCGCCGAGCGCCTGGCGGTGCCGCTGGAGCTGGTTCTGTGCGAGAGCGCCGGCCGCTCCGTTCAGACCGTGGCCGGTGGCGAGGCCGACATCGGCTTCTTCGCGCTGGACCCGCAACGCGCTGCGCAACTGCGCTTCGCGCCGCCTTATGTGCAGATCGAAGGCGCCTACCTGGTGCGCGAGGCTTCGACGCTGCGCGCCGCTGTCGAGGCCGACCGCAAGGGCTTGCGCGTGATGGTGGGGCAGGGCAGTGCCTACGACCTGTTCCTCTCGCGTGAACTGAAGCAGGCGCAGATCCTGCGCGCTGCCACCTCGCCCGGGGTTGTGGACGAATTCCTGCGGCAGGGTGCCAATGTGGCGGCCGGTGTGCGCCAGCAACTGGAGGCCGATGCGCGCCGTCTCGCCGGCCTGCGTCTGCTGGCGGGCAACTTCATGGTCATCCACCAGGCCGTCGGCATCCCCAGCGGCCGCAGCGACGCGGCGCTGCGGGGTGTGTGGGACTTTGTCGAGGACATGAAAGCCAGCGGCTTTGTGGCCGAGGCCCTGGCGCACGCTGGCATTCACGGTGCGCGCGTGGCACCCGCGACGGGCAATTTCCGGCCGGAAGGCGCCTTGTTCGCAGCGGCGCAGGGTTGAATCGGCGGGGCACGCGCAATGCCCCTTGTCATCGTGAGCGCGGGTGCCCTCCTATAGGATGACCGGCCGTTTGTGGTCGAACCTTCCTCCGTGGAGCCTTTATGAAAACCCGTGCCGCCGTCGCCTGGAAAGCAGGTGCTCCCCTCACCATCGAAGAACTGGACCTGGAGGGACCGCGCGCTGGTGAAGTGCTGGTGGAGATCAAGGCCACGGGCATCTGCCACACCGACCACTACACGCTCTCGGGCGCCGACCCCGAGGGCCTGTTCCCCGCGGTGCTGGGCCACGAAGGCGCGGGCGTGGTGCTGGAGGTGGGCGCGGGCGTGACCTCGCTCAAGCCCGGCGACCACGTGATTCCGCTCTACACGCCCGAGTGCCGCCAGTGCAAGTTCTGCCTGAGCCGCAAGACCAACCTGTGCCAGCTCATCC
>CAZXJW010000157.1:0-7562 GCA_964641005.1 uncultured Rhodocyclaceae bacterium | reverse complement strand
CATCAACGACGCCGGCGGCGAGCGCGTGGCGAAGGAGATCGTGGCCGCCGGCGGCCAGGCGCGCTTCGTCCACGCCGACGTGTCGAAGGACGCCGACTGGGCGGCCCTGGTGAAGGCCACGGTGGACGCCTTCGGCGGGTTGAACATCGTCGTCAACAACGCGGGCTACACCCACAAGAACCAGCCCATGCTCAACGTCACCGAGGAGCAGTTCGATCGCATCTACGCGGTGAACGTGAAGAGCCTGTACCTGAGCTCGAAACACTGCGTGCCGCAGTTCCGCAAGCAGGGCGGCGGCGTGTTCGTGAACGTGTGTTCCACCGCCGGGGTGCGGCCGCGGCCGGGGCTCACCTGGTACAACGGTTCCAAGGGCGCTGCCATCACCACCAGCCGCTCCATGGCGGTGGAGTTGGCACCGGACCGTGTCAGGGTCTGCGTGGTGAATCCCGTGATGGGCGAGACCGGGATGCTGGGCGACTTCATGGGCGTGCCGGATACGCCGGAGAACCGCGCGCGCTTCCTCTCCACGATTCCCCTGGGCCGGCTGAGCCGACCGTCGGACGTGGCCAGTGCCGTGCTGTGGTTCGCCTCCGACGAGGCGGAGTTCATCACCGGCACCTGCATGGAGGTGGACGGCGGGCGCTGCGTCTAGCGCTGCGGCGGATTCAGATGACGCCGGCGGCGCGCAGGGCGGAGATGGCCTGCGCGTCGTAGCCGAGGCGCTCCGACAGCACCTCGTCGGTGTGCTGGCCGAGCGTGGGCGGAGCGCGGCGGTACTCCGGCGGCGTGCGCGACAGCCTGATCGGGCTTGCCACCAGCGGCACGGTGCCCGCGGTGGGATGGCGCATCTCCACGCGCATGCCGCGGGCGCGCACCTGCGGATCCGCGAAGGCCTGGCCGATGTCGTTGATGGGGCCGCAGGGCACGCCGGCCTCCTCGAGGGCATCGGCCCAGGTCTGCACGGGCCGCTCGCGGATGCGTGCGGCGAGCAGCGGCACGAGGACGTTGCGGTGCTTTACCCGCGCGGGGTTGGTGGCGAAGCGCTCGTCGCCGGCCAACTCGGGGCAACCCGCCACTTCGCAGAGCTTGCGGAACTGGCCGTCGTTGCCCACGGCCACGATCACGTGGCCGTCGGAAGCCTCGAAGGTCTGGTAAGGGACGATGTTGGGGTGTGCGTTGCCGGCCCGGCCCGGAGGCTTGCCCGAGGCGAGGTAGTTCATCGCCATGTTCGCGGTCATGGCCACCTGGGTGTCGAGCAGCGCCATGTCCACGTGCTGGCCGCGGCCGCTCACGGCGCGCTCGGCGATCGCCGCGAGCACCGCCACCGTGGCATACATGCCCGTCATCAGGTCGGCCACGGCTACGCCCACCTTCTGGGGGCCGCCGCCCGGAAGCGCGTCGCGCTCGCCGGTGATGCTCATCAGGCCACCCATGCCCTGGATGATGAAGTCATAGCCGGCGCGCGGTGCATAGGGCCCGGTCTGGCCGAAGCCGGTGATGGAGCAGTAGACGAGCCCGGGATTGAGGGCCGAGAGGCTGTCGTAGTCCAGGCCGTACTGGCGCAGCCCGCCCACCTTGTAGTTCTCCAGCAGGATGTCGCTCTGCGCCGCGAGCCCGCGCACGATCGCCTGTCCCTCGGGACGGCTCACGTCCACGGTGATGGAGCGCTTGTTGCGGTTGGCAGCCATGAAGTAGGCGGCCTCGCCGCTGCTCGAACCGTCCGGTGCGGGCATCCAGGGCGGACCCCACGTGCGGGTGTCGTCGCCCGAACCGGGACGCTCCACCTTGATGACGTCGGCGCCCAGGTCCGCCAGCACCTGCCCGCACCAGGGCCCGGCGAGGACCCGCGACAGGTCCAGCACCCGCAGGTGCGCGAGCGCCCCCGCCATCAGGCGGAGAAGGCCTGGATGCCGGTCTGGGCGCGGCCGAGGATCAGGGCGTGCACGTCGTGGGTGCCCTCGTAGGTGTTCACCGCCTCGAGGTTCATCACGTGGCGGATCACGTGGTACTCGTCGGAGACACCGTTGCCGCCGTGCATGTCGCGCGCCGTGCGGGCGATGGCCAGCGCCTTGCCGCAGGAATTGCGCTTGATGAGCGAGACCATCTCGGGCGCGGCGCGGCCCTCGTCCATGAGCCGGCCCACCCGCAGCGCCGAGTGAAGCGCGAGCGTGATCTCCGTCTGCATGTCGGCGAGCTTGAGCTGCACGAGCTGGTTGGCGGCCAGCGGGCGACCGAACTGGGTGCGGTCGAGGGTGTAGGCGCGCGCGGCGTGCCAGCAGAATTCGGCCGCGCCCATGGCGCCCCAGGCGATGCCGTAGCGCGCCTTGTTGAGGCAGGAGAACGGCCCCTTGAGGCCTTCCACGCCGGGCAGCTCGTTCTCGGCGGGGACGAACACGTCGTCCATCACCAGCTCGCCGGTGGTCGAGGCGCGCAGGCTGAACTTGCCCTCGATCTTGGGCGTGGACAGGCCCTTCATGCCGCGCTCGAGGATGTAGCCGCGGATCACGCCCGCATCGTTCTTGGCCCACACCACCGCCATGTCGGCGATGGGCGCATTGGTGATCCACATCTTGGCGCCCTTGAGCAGGAAGCCCCCGTCCACCTTCCTGGCGCGGGTGATCATGCTGCCAGGGTCGGAGCCGTGGTTGGGTTCGGTCAGGCCGAAGCAGCCCACGAGATCGCCCTTCGCCAGGCCGGGCAGCCAGCGCTGGCGCTGGGCCTCGGAGCCGAAGCTGTGGATCGGGTACATCACCAGCGAGGACTGCACGCTCATGGCCGAGCGGTAGCTCGAATCCACGCGCTCGATCTCGCGGGCGATGAGCCCGTAGCAGACGTGGTTGACGCCGGCGCAGCCATAGCCTTCGAGGGTCGAGCCGAGGAAGCCCAGTTCGCCCATCTCGTGGAGGATGGCGCGGTCGAACTTCTCGTGGCGGTTGGCCTCCAGGATGCGCGGCATGAGCCGGTCCTGGCAGTAGGCGCGGGCGCTGTCGCGCACCATGCGCTCCTCGTCCGCGAGCTGATCGTCGAGGAGCAGGGGATCCTGCCATTGGAAGACGGGCTTGGGGGCGGGGGCGTTCATGGCGGCTCCTGTCTCGCGGGTGAGGCGGAATTCTAGCCCGGCGTTGGGGCGGGCAAGGTGGGGGGTGTGACCCCTTCAGCGCCGCACGCGCGTGTTGCCGGGGTCGTAGAGCGGCTTCAGCGAGGCCCGTGCCGGGTAGCGGCGGTTTCCGATCTCGATCTCGTAGCGCCCGGAGAGCACGAAGTCGTCCGTGGCGCCATCGGGATGGCTGACGTAGCCCATGGCAACCGCCGCTCCGAGCGTGTGGCCGTACATGGCGGACGTGGTGTAGCCGTTGGGCATGCCGTCGCGCAGGATCGGTTCGTTGTGGTACAGGAGGGGCTCCGGGTCTTCGAGAAGGAACTGCACCAGTCGGCGACGGGGCATCCCCGCCTCGCGCTGGCGCAGCAGCGCCTCGCGCCCGACGAAGCCGCCCGGCTTGTCCCAGGCGCAGGTGAAGCCGAGGCCGGCTTCCAGCGGCGTGTCACACGAGCCGATGTCGTGTGCCCACTCGCGGTAGGCCTTCTCGATGCGCAGCGAATTGAGCGCGTGGTAGCCGCAGTGGCGCAGGCCGAACGCCGCGCCGGCCTCCACGAGGGCCTCGTAGACCGGCAGCGTGAAGCCGGTGGGAACGTAGAGTTCCCAGCCGAGTTCGCCGCAGTAGGTCAGGCGCAGTGCCAGCACCGTCTGGTAGCCGATCCGGATCTCCCGGCAGGTTGCGAACGGGAAGCCGGCGTGGGACAGGTCGTCGGTGGTGAGCGATTGCAGCAGCGCGCGGGAATTCGGTCCCTGCACGTTGAGCATCGACCAGGCGCCCGAGACGTCGGTCACCACGCAGCAGGCGCCCTCGGGGATGCCGCGACGCAGCAACGCCTCCACGTGCGTGTGGGTGAAGGCGGCGGTCACCACGAGGAACCGGTCATCGGCAAGCCGGGTGACCGTGAGGTCCGCCTCGATGCCGCCGCGCTCGTTGAGGAACTGGGTGTAAACCGCCTTGCCGGGCGCCACGGCCACGTTGGCGGTGGCGATGCGGTTGAGCACGCGCTCCGCATCGCGTCCCTGGACCAGGAACTTGGAGAACGAGCTCTGCTCGAAAAGCCCCACCGCTTCGCGCACGGCGCGGTGTTCCTCGGCGCTGTTCGGGAACCAGTTCTGCCGCCCCCACGCGTACTCGTAGCGCGGCGCCTCGCCGGGTCGGGCATACCAGTTGGGCCTCTCCCATCCCGCCGACTCCCCGAAGCAGGCGCCGGCCTGCGCGAGGCGGTCGTGCAGCAGGCTCTTGCGCACGCCGCGGGCCGTGGTCCACTGGCGGAAGGGCCAGTGATCCTGGTAGCCCACGCCCAGCGTCTCCACGATCCGGTCGTGCAGGTAGCGGTCGTTGTCCTGCCAGGCGTGGGTCCGGCGGATGTCCACCGACCACATGTCCTCTGGCGGCAGGCCGTCGACGATCCAGCGCGCCATCACCATGCCGGCGCCGCCACCCGATAGGATCCCCAGCGAGTTGAACCCCGCAGCCACGTAGAACCCGCGCAGCTCCGGCGACTCCCCCATCAGGTAGTTGTGGTCGGGGGTGAAGGACTCGGGACCGCAGAAGAACAGCTTGATGCCGCGATCCATCAGGCTGGGCACCCGTCCCATCGCTTTCTCGATGTGCGGCAGCATGCGGTCCCAGTCGGGCGGCAGCTCGGTGAAGCAGAAGTCCTCCGGGATGCCTTCCATGCCCCAGGGTCGGGCCACGGGCTCGAAGAAGCCCACCATGACCTTGCCGGCCTCCTCGCGGATGTAGGCGGCGTTGCCCGGGTCGCGAAGGATGGGCAGCATGCGGTGCACGCCCTCGACCGACTCGGTGATGAGGTAGTAGTGCTCCGCGGCCTGCAGCGGCACGTTCACGCCGGCCAGCCGGCCCACCTGGCGCGCCCACATGCCGGCGCAGTTCACCACCACCTCGGCTGCGATGTCGCCGCGATCGGTGGCCACGCCCGTGACGCGCCCGCCGCGCTGGTGCACGGCGGTGACCTTCGTGTCCTCGAAGATGCGCACGCCGTTCATGCGGGCACCCTTGGCCAGTGCCTGGGTCACGTCGGCCGGGTTGACCCGCCCGTCGTTCGGAAAGTGGAAGGCGGCCTTCAGGTCGGCCACGTTGGCCAGCGGCCAGAGCGCCTGCACCTCGGCGGGGGATATCTCGTGGTTCTCCACGCCGAAGCAGCGCGCCATGGCACAGCCACGGCGCATCTCGTGCGCCTTGTCCTCGGTGATGGCAAGCTGGATCGAGCCGCAGTCGATGATGCCCGTGGCCTGTCCGGTCTCGGCCTCGAGCCGCCGGTACAGGTCCTGGGTATACCTCGCCAGCCGGGTCTGGGCCTCGGTGTCGCGCAGCGTGGTGAGCAGGCCGGCGGCGTGCCAGGTGGTCCCGCAGGTGAGCTGGCGGCGCTCGAGCAGCACCACGTCCTTCCAGCCCAGGTGGGCGAGGTGGTAGGCGATGGAGCAGCCGATGACGCCGCCACCGATGATGACGACGCGGGCGTGGGAGGGGAGAGGCGCGCTGCTCAATCGGATGCTCCGGAAGACCGTGCTGCGCCGGTCAGCGATAGCCGCCCTTGCCAGCGGGCTTCACGACGAGGGCCGTCACGACCAGGTAGACCAGCGCACTCACGACGGCAGTGGGCAGGGATGCGGTGAGGTACTCGTAGGGCGAATGGCTCTCGTAGCTGATCGGGTTCAGCAGGTACAGGTAGGTCAGGAATCCAGCCACCATCGCAAGCACTGCGGCGGGATTGAAACCTCCCCAGTAGGCGTAGTCGCTGTCCGGCGAGCGCTGGTAGAGAGCACGGACGTTGAGGCGCTGGCCGCGCAGCAGGAAGTAGTCGACGATCTGTATCGCGCACAGCGGTGCGAAGAACACTCCCATGTAGGCGAGGACGGTCCCGATGTTGGCGAAGAACAGGTCCGGGATCAGCACGCCGATCAGCATCACCGGGACGATGGCCAGGGCGAGGAGCAGCCACCAGGGCTTCGTGGCAAGGGCGGGAACGCTGCGCAGTCCCACGGCCGATGCGTAGAGGCCGGCCACGGCCGTGCCGATGTTGGCCGCGATCACGAACAGCAGCGCGATCGCCCCATACAGGGATCCCCCGAGTTCCGTGAGCCACTGGGCGGGGTTCGAGTTGCCCAGCGCGAGGATGGCGGCCAATCCGATGGTGCTGAGAGCAGGCACCGGGAAGCCCATGCCGACCATGGCGGGGAAGGTCGCGACCCGGGTGCTTCGCGCCACGCGCGTCAGCGCGCCGATGTAGGGCCACCAGGAAAGCAGGCTGACGATCCCGATCTCGATCCCGGTGACGTAGTTCCACTGCGCGCTCGGGGAGGCGCTCTGGGGAACGGCCTTGGCGAGCGCGTCGGCCTTGACGGTGAGGAGTTGCCAGATGATCCACAGGCCGACGCCGACGATGAAGAAGAAAAGGACGTTGGAAACCTTCTGGACCCCGGAGACGCCCCGCATCAGCGACCAGAACACGAAGGCGCACGCGGCGATGGTGCCCAGCGCGATCGCGACCGTGGCCGAGTCCGCGGTGATGACCCCCAGGGTGATCAGGAACTCCTCCAGCGCCTTGCCGAAGAAGATCAGCAGGATCGAGTTCCAGCAGATGATGGAGACGTACTGGAGGACAACCGTGATGAGCCAGCCGTTGCTGCCGAACTGCGCCTTGGCCGACACGATGGAGTCGATGCCGTACTTGGTGGACGGAGGCACCACCGCCAGGGCCACGAGCAGCATGCCCACCATCGCGCCCGCGGTCATGGTCGCGAAGCCCGGCTTAACCTGGAGGTAGTAGCCCACGTACTCGCCGATGACGTAGCACCACGTGGCGGCGGCTGCCACCAGAAGAACCACGAACAGCTCCCACGTTCCCCAGATCCGCTGCGAAGGCGCGAGCGGCCAGGATGTGTCCTCGATGGCGGGCAGGGGCTTGCTCATGACGGCCACCCCCACAGCAGCAGCGCGATCGGGAATGCGACGCCCGTGCCGATCAGGATGACCCAGTCGAGGCCCGTGAAGCCGGGCTCCCGCGCGGCCGCCTCCTCCACCTCCCTGAGACGCTGCTCCAGTTCGGGCGGCAACGCCTCCCCCGCCCCACGGTGCTGCAACGGCATGGATGTTCCGGTGCTCATGTGGAAGGCCTCCCTGGTCGGATGCACGGATGCTGCGGCGCTGGATGGACGGGTCCGGATCGCGGACACGCCCGCTTGAAGGGGGACATGGGCTGGGCGATGGCTGGCATCGGATCCGCCGGTCAGTAGGTCGGGGGCGTGATCGCCCAGATGACGATGGCTTCCACGTCACCCGGGTTCGAGTAGCGATGGGGCTGGGCGCTCGGGAAGCTGAAGCTGTCGCCTTCGCGCAGGAGGAATGCGCGATTGGCAACCCACAGCTCGAGGCGCCCCTGGATCAGCACGCCGGCTTCCTCGCCGCGATGGGAGTAGGGCTCGGCTCCGCTGGAGGAGC
>CAZXJW010000156.1:4001-7591 GCA_964641005.1 uncultured Rhodocyclaceae bacterium | reverse complement strand
GAGTTTGCCTTCTATACGCTGTCCCTGATGGCGATCCTCGGCGCGGCCATCATCCTCGCCATGCCCAAGCCCCAGGGGTCCGGCAGCCGCGGCGGCAAGGGGGCGGACTAATCCCTCCGACCGGGGCGGGGATTCTCCCGCCCCGGCACGGCTCTCGCTTTCCCGTGTGGGAGGCGAGGGTTCCAGCGGCTACAATGGCGGCTTCCATCGCCTCTCATCTCCAGCGCCATCCCCCATGAAGGCGGTCCGCCGCATCCTGGTCGTCCTGCTGGCGGTCCTCCTGGCCGCCCTGCTAGGCTTCCTCTACTACAAGACCCAGGGTGTCGATTTCGGCGGGCAGCTGCGCGTCAACGACCACCTCCGGGTGCTGCGCGAGACCGACGCCAAGTGGAACGAGGCGGTGCTGCGCGCCCAGAGCGAGATGCTGGGCGCGGACAACCTCGCGCCCGCCATGCCGGCACAGGCCCAGCGCGCCCTGCAGGGCCTCGCAGAGGAGGCTCGCGCCCTCGACTCGCCCGTTCTGGTGGCCAGCGCCGCCTCGTTGCGCACCCTTTTCGACCGCAAGCTCGCGCTGATGCAGGAGTACCGCGAGCGCTCCGCCGCCTTCAAGGCCTCGCTGCGCGAGATCCTCGATGCCACGGCCATGGCCCAGGGCCAGCTGCGCGGCGGCATGCCTGCCGCCGCGGCGCGCGGACGCACGGAGGAGCTGCGCCTGCTGGTGGACGGACTGCCGGCCATGGCGCTCGAGTTCAGCTCGCTGTCCGGCGAGGGGCCGGCGCGCGACCTCCAGCAGGCCCGCGCGGCGCTTGCGGCCCTCGAGCCCGCGCTGCCCGATGCGCTTCGCGAGTCTGCCGCGGCACTCGGGGCCGACCTGGATGCGCTCGCCGCGGCCAAGCCTCCGCGCGACGATCTGTTCAACCGGCTCTACTTCTTCCCCACCGCCCCACGCACCGACAGCGTCGGCGGAGACTTCGCGCGCGCCTTCCAGGACGTGCTCGCAGAGCGCGACCTGTATCGCGTCTACCTGATCGCCTATTCGGCGGCGCTGCTCATCTTCCTGGGCTGGATCGCCGCGCAGCTGGTTCGCAGCTACCGCGTCATCAATGACGTGAACGCCCAGCTCAAGCGCGCCAACGAGACCCTGGAGCAGAAGGTGCAGGAACGCACCCGCGAGCTCTCCGATGCCCTGAAGCACCTCAAGGAGTCCGAGGCGATGCTGGTGCAGTCGGAGAAGATGTCCTCGCTGGGGCAGATGGTGGCGGGCGTGGCCCACGAGATCAACACGCCGCTCGCCTACGTGAAGTCGAGCCTGGAGACGGTCACCAGCCAGCTGCCGCAGCTGCAGTCGATGGTGCAGGAGACCGAGAGCCTGCTCGGCGCGCTGCAGGGCGGCGAGGCCACCGAGAGCCAGGTGACCAACCAGTTCGCCCGCGTCACCGCCATGGCCGAGGGCATGCGCGAGCACGAGGTGCTCGGCACGCTGCAGCGACTGGTGGACGACGGGCTGTACGGCATCGGCCAGATCTCCGAGCTGGTGGCGAACCTGAAGAACTTCAGCCGGCTGGACCGCAACAAGGTGTCGCGCTTCGACCTGCGCGAAGGCCTGGAGAGCACGCTGCAGATCGCGCGCAACCTGGTCAAGCACAAGAACATCGTGCGCGAGTTCGGCGACATCCCGCTGGTGTCGTGCTCGCCTTCGCAGATCAACCAGGTGTTCCTCAACCTGGTGAGCAACGCCGCCCAGGCCACGCCCGAGACGGGCGGCACCATCCGGCTGGTCACCCGTCGCGTTGGCACCGACCGCGTGGCGGTGGACGTGGAGGACGATGGCCACGGCATCCCGCCCGAGGTGCTGCCGCGCATCTTCGACCCGTTCTTCACCACCAAGGACGTGGGCAAGGGCACGGGCCTGGGGCTTTCCATCTCCTACAAGATCGTCGACCAGCACGGCGGCCGCATCGACGTGAAGTCCGAGGTGGGCAAGGGCACGCGCTTCACCGTGACGCTGCCGGTGGAATCGGCCCTGCCCGCGGAGGGGGCGGCCTGAGGCCGCACGCCATGGCAGAGATCCCCCAGCGCATCGGCAAGTACGACGTGCGAGGCCAGCTCGGCGCGGGCGCCATGGCCGTGGTCTACCAGGCCTACGACCCGGTGATCGAGCGCACGCTCGCCATCAAGGTGGTCGACAAGCGCCGCCTCGACGAGAGCGAGTCCGAGTCGGTGCTGTCGCGCTTCCGTGTGGAGGCGCGCGCCGCCGGGCGGCTGCACCATCCGAACATCGTGGCGGTGTACGACTGCGGCGAGGACGGCGAGCTGGTGTTCCTCGCCATGGAGTGCGTCTTCGGCCGTCCGCTCACGGCCTTCCTGCAGGGCGAGGACTTCCGCGGCGAGCCCGACAAGGTGTGCGACATCATGCTGCAGGTGCTGGGCGCGCTGTCCTACTCCCATGCCCAGGGCGTGATCCACCGCGACATCAAGCCCTCCAACATCATGGTGAGCCGGGAGGGGGTCATCAAGATCGCCGACTTCGGCGTGGCGCGCATCGAGTCCTCGCACCTCACCCAGACCGGCGACCTCATAGGCACGCCGTCCTACATGGCACCCGAGCAGTTCGCCGGCGAGCGCGCCGATGCCCGCACCGACCTCTACGGCGCCTCGGTGATCTTCTACGAACTGCTGACGCGCAAGCGGCCCTTCGAGGGGCCCAACAACGCGGTGATCATGCACCGCGTGTTCACCGAGACCCCGGCGCCGCCGTCGCAGGTGAACCCGCTGCTGTCGACGGCGCTCGACGAGGTGGTGCTGCGGGGCATGGCCAAGGAGCCCGGAGAACGCTACCAGTCGGCCCGCGAGTACGAGAACGCCGTCCGGGAGGCCATGACCGAGGGGCTGCTGTCCGGGGCGCAGCCTCAGCCGGCGGCGGGTCCGAAGATCGCCTCGAACCTCCTCAAGGCGGTGCGCTCGAAGCCGGCCGGGGAAGCCGCAGCTTCGATGGCGCCCGCGCCCGCGTCCTCGGGCCCGGATGCCACGACGCTGCCCACGGTGCCTGCCGCCGCCCGCCGGCTGCTGGGCGAGGATCCCACCCTGATGCTGCCCAGCCGCGACGCGCGCCAGGACGTGTCGCTGCTGTTCGTGGACGACGAGGTGCGCATCCTCACGGCGCTGCAGGCGCTGTTCCGCAGCCGCTACCGGGTGCAGGTGTGCGACGACCCGCGCAAGGCGGTGGAACTGATCAAGTCCACCCGGTTCCACGTGCTGGTCTCGGACCAGCGAATGCCCGGCATGCTGGGCGTGGACCTGCTGCGCCAGGCCCGGGAGATCTCGCCGCGCACCGTGCGCATCCTGCTCACGGGCTATTCCGACCTCGCCTCCATCGTGGGCTCCATCAACGACGGCGAGGTGTGGCGCTTCATCAACAAGCCCTGGGACGCCCAGGACATCCAGAACACCATCGCCGAGGCCGTCGCGCTGGCCACGGAGGTGCCCGACGTGCCCGCCTGGCAGATGCTCGCGCCGCCACGCTACGACGAGGCGGTGCTCGCGCTCGACCCCTCCGACGAGCTCGCGCCCCTGCTGCTGTCGTCCTTCGG